>CAJBXX010000193.1 GCA_903959715.1 uncultured Alphaproteobacteria bacterium
CAACCTCTTCATCCGAATTTGGATAATCAATATCAGAATCATCTAATCTTTTTCTTATAAGATCAACATCTTTTAATAGATCTCTTTTAATTTTTTTCATGGTGCGAATTTAAATTAATTGTAAATTTAAACAATTTTTTGTAGAAGTTTTAGTGCTTTTTTCTTGGTTTGCTCACCGGCTTTAACGCCGAGTTCAATGGCTTTTTCCAAAGAAATTTCACATTTAGAAGTGGTTTCAAAAATTTCACTTCCATCATAATCAATAATTGCCGTTTTTAATATTAATTTTTTATTTTCAATATGGGCATAGGCACCGACTGGCGTAGTGCAAGAAGCACCTAATTCACGCAAAAACGCTCTTTCACTTTTAACACAAATTTGCGTTGCTTCATCGTTAATTTTTTGTAAAATTTCTGCCAAATTTTTATCGTTTTTACGAATTTGCAAAGCTAAAGAGCCCTGCCCGCCGGCTGGCAAAATTTTCTCAACATCAAAAACTTCGGTGATTTTACTTTCCTTGCCCAAACGCAACAAGCCTGCAACTGCTAAAATTGCACCATCAACTTCATCATTTTCAATTTTACTTAAACGAGTGTCAATATTGCCCCGAAAATTTACCACTTTTAAATCTGGGCGTTGCTTGAGAATAAAGGCTTTGCGTCGAGTTGAAGAAGTTCCAATCGTGGCATTTTTTGGTAATTTTTTGAATGAAGAATATTTTTTTGAAACGAAGCAATCCCTTGAATCTAGAAGCTTGGTGAAAGCACAAATTTCAGTGTCTTGATGAATTATTGGCGGAATGTCTTTAGCAGAATGAATAGCAACATCAATTTTGTTGTTTATCAATGCTTCTTCGAGTTCTTTTATAAACAAACCCTTGCCTCCAATTTCGGCAAGATTTTTATCTTGAATTTTATCCCCAGAAGTTACGATTGGAATGACTTCAATCTTAATTTCTGGAAAAAAATCAGCGATTAAAAGATGAATTTCGGCAACTTGCGAAATAGCTAGATTACTAGCTCGAGTGCCAAGTTTGATTTTTTTAGTAAAATCATTCATCTTCAAATTGCAAATAAATTAACCTTGACGAGCTTTGAAGCGAGGATTTACTTTGTTAATAATATAAAGACGACCTTTTCTACGAACTACTTTGCAGTTTTTGTCTCTTTTTTTGGCAGATTTTAGTGAATTATAAATTTTCATCTTAAAAGAAAATAACAGTTTATATAAAATTTAGATTTATAGAAATTAAAATATTTTTTACTAAAAATAATTAGTGCAATAATTGGATTTAAATAAACCTAAAAAATTAGGGCGAAAATCATATGTTAAAAAATGCAAATGTCAAATTTTATCTATCAACTTCGCCAAATACGATATCTTGCGTTGAAATTACAGTAACGACATCGGCAAGCAAATTACCTTTTACCATAAATTCTAGACCTTGCAAATGAGCAAATCCAGGGGCACGAACTCGACAACGATGAGGTTTATTCGAGCCATCAGAAATGATGTAAACTCCGAATTCACCTTTCGGCGCTTCAACACAGCCATAAGCTTCGCCCGCTGGAACGCGATAACCTTCGGTGTAAAGTTTAAAATGATTAATTAAACTTTCCATTGAAGTTTTCATTTCATTTCTTTTTGGCGGAGCGATTTTTTTATCATCGGTAACGATTTCGCCATTAGGAATTTTAGCGAGACATTGTTCAATAATTTTAATTGATTCAAACATTTCTTGAACGCGAATTAAATAGCGATCATAAGAGTCGCCATTTTTACCAATTGGCACATCAAAATCAAGTTCGCCGTAAATTTCATAAGGTTGACTTTTGCGCAAATCCCACGCAATTCCCGAACCGCGAATCATTGGACCAGAAAAACCCCAATCTAGAGCCTGTTGCTTTGAAACTACTCCGATATCAACCATTCTTTGTTTAAAAATGCGATTTTCTGTCAACAAATTTTCCATATCATTAATTTTTTTTGGAAATTGTTTAATAAAATCTGCAATTTCATCAAGCAAACCCGCCGGCAAATCTTGATGGACACCGCCGGGGCGAATATATGCCGAATGCATTCTTGAGCCCGAAACTTTTTCATAAAATCCCATCATTTTTTCACGCTCTTCAAACATCCACAAAAGTGGCGTCATCGCACCAACATCTAGGGCTTGCGTGGTAATTGCCATAATGTGATTTAAGAGGCGAGTAATTTCAGAAAACATTACGCGAATAAATTGGGCACGACGCGGAATATTGCAACCGAGCAACTTCTCAACAGCCAAAGCGTAAGCATGTTCTTGACACATTGGCGAAACATAATCAAGGCGATCAAAATATGGCACCGCTTGCAAATAGGTTTTATATTCGATCAATTTTTCGGTGCCACGGTGAAGCAAGCCAATATGCGGATCGGCACGCGTTATCACCTCACCATCCATTTCGAGAACTAAACGCAAAACTCCGTGAGCTGCAGGATGTTGTGGACCAAAATTAATGGTCATGTTTTTAGTTTGATTTTTAGAAGTCACTTTTACAATAAAATTATTTTCTTAAAAAATTGATTATTTTATTTTTAACTTTTTAGAAAAAAAACTCAAATTAATTTTTTGTGAAATTTTTCCGTTAGTTAAAATTTTACTTTTAATTCCTAAAATTAAAGGTTTTTGATTAAAGGAATGACCTAGAGAATTGCTGGTTTCTTGCCAAATTGTAATATTATTTATTTTATCGCAAAATTTTTGAATTGCCAAGGAAATTTTTTGTGATTGCGGATTGCCAAAATCATTACCTTCTAAAAAATTTCCTAATAAAATTGCTTGTGGTTGAGATTTTTTTTCATTAATCATAAAAGCAATTTGCGTAAAATATCGCTCGAGCCTTTCGCCGTCTTCGCCCTCATCCTCTAAAAATAAAATTTTATTGCGCCAATTTATTTGATTTTTTGTGGCATAATTTCCCGCCAAAACACTTACGCAACCACCAACGATTTCAGATTCCACTAGGCTTGGAACGCCTTTTAATAATTTCAAATCATAATTTAATTCATGAATTTTTCCATGGATTAAATCAAAAATTATTTGCTGAGATTGTATAGAAACTTTATTCTTCAAAATCTGCGATAACATTGGCGCACAAACCACTTTCCAACCCCAATTTTGTTGAACAAAAGTAGCGATTGAAACGATGTCGCTAAAGCCAATTAAAATTTTTTTATTTTGAGGTTTTGGCATTTTGTATAAATAAGGCAAAATATCCGCACTGCCGTAGCCTCCACGATTACACCAAATTATTTTTGAATCAATATTTTCAACGGCTTTTTGAAAATTTAAAAATCTTTGATGAGCGTCAATGCTGGCAAAATGATGATTTTGTGATTCTTTAATCGAAACATTATTTTCATTAAAAAAATTTATTTCAAAATTATTTTTAATAAGAATTTTTTTTATTAAATCATTTTCTTCAAATGTGCATGGGGTCGCGATTGAAGCGATTTCAATTATATTTTTATTTTTATCCATTTTTCAAAAATTTTGAATTGATTTTGTGTTTTTAGGTTTTATAATTTTGTTAAAATTTATGAAAAAATTTCAAGAAAGCAACTTTAATTCGCATGGCAAAAGAAAAAATAATCATATTCGACACCACTCTTCGCGACGGTGAGCAAGCTCCCGGCGCCACCATGAATATCGAAGAAAAATTACTGATTGCAAAAGCTCTTGAAAAAATGCGCGTCGATGTCATTGAGGCAGGCTTTCCCGCATCATCAGATGGCGATTTTTTAGCGGTTAATCGCATTGCCAAAACTATTAAAAATTCTACAATTTGTGGCTTAGCTCGCGCCAAAAAAAACGATATTGAAATCACCGCTAAAGCCTTGAAAGACGC
>CAJBXX010000194.1 GCA_903959715.1 uncultured Alphaproteobacteria bacterium
ATTTGTAATTTTTGTCATTTTTATTTTCTTCGCATTCTCTTTTTTCTTCGATGATATCATTCACAATTGAATTGCGAATTTTTTGAGCAATAACATTGGTTAAATTTTCTTTAACATATTCATCAGCGGTGTAAGTTGCATAGCGGTTTGAAGTGACATCGTAACTATCATAAGCATCAGTTTTTCCTTCGGAAATTATTTGTGCAGTTTTAATATTTTTCAAAACATAACTCACCGTTAAAGTTGCCTTATTTCGACCTGAAGCACCTGAAATATTGGTGAAAGTTGGTGCAATGCTGGTTTCTAAATTTAATTCTAAAAAATATTCGGTTTCGGCTTTTATGTAATCTGGATTTAAAACATCGTAGAGATTATTTTTTAAAGCTTGCGCAAGTTGTTTGCGATCTTTCTTGATGAGTATCGAAGCCAATTGATGAGCGATTGAATTTTCATCAAATTGATCTTTATAAATTACTTGAAATCCGCAAGATGAAGTGGCAAAAATTAATAATAAAATAATTAAAAATTTACGATTCATTTTTATAATTAATGGCACTTTTGACAAATTCTACAAACAATGGATGAGCCAAGAAAGGCTTGGATTTCAACTCGGGATGGAATTGAACCCCGATAAAAAATGGATGATTTTTTAATTCAACAATTTCGGGAAGTTTGCCGTCGGGCGACATTCCGGAGAAAATTAAACCTTTTTCTTCAAGTTGTTTTTTGAAAGAAATATTAACTTCATAACGATGACGATGGCGTTCGGAAATTTGATTTTGACCATAAACTTTTTGGGCCAAAGAATTTTTCTTTAAATCACACGGATAAGCCCCTAAACGCATAGTTCCGCCCAGATTTTTGCCAGCTTTTTTGGTTGATTTTTCATGTTGCCATTCACTCATCATGCCAACCACGAAAGAACCTTTTTTAGCAATTTCACTTGAGCTGGCGTCTTTGATTTTTAAGACATTGCGGGCATATTCGATGACTGCCATTTGCATGCCAAAACAAATACCAAAATAAGGAATATTATTTTCACGAGCATATTTTATCATGGCAATTTTACCTTCGGTGCCATCAACGCCAAAGCCACCCGGCACTAAAATCGCGTGAATATTTTTCGGCAATTTTTCGGAATTTTCACGGGCGTTAATCCACACTAAATTTACTTTAGTTTTTAATGAAAATGCACCATGATTAATAGCCTCAATTAAAGATTTATAAGAATCCTTATAATCATTATATTTTCCAACAATTGCGATATTGACTTCATGTTGCGGATTTTCGATAGCGTCTTTAATCTTCTGCCACTTGGTTAAATCGGGTTTTTTGCTATGATTTAATTTGAAGAATTTTAGAATTTCGGTATCGAGCCCTAATTTATGATAAATCATCGGAACTTCGTAAATCGACGAAGCATTTGGCGCCGGAATCACTGAAGAAGTAGGCACCGAACACATTTGTGCAATTTTTTCGAGCAAAGATTTATTGATGGTTTCGATTGGTCTTTCAACACGACATAAAATTATACTAGGTTGAATGCCAATTGAGCGCAATTCTTTGACGGAATGTTGCGTTGGTTTGGTTTTGAGCTCATTGGCACTTTCGATGTAAGGAAGCAAAGTGAGATGCAAAAAAGCACATTGATTTGGCATTTCATAACCGAGTTGGCGAATCGCTTCAAAAAAAGGAAGAGCTTCAATATCGCCAACGGTTCCGCCAATTTCACAAAGTGCAAAATCGGTTTTTCCTAAATCATTTAAAATAAATTTTTTGATTAAATCGGTGACATGTGGAATGACTTGAACTGTTCCGCCGAGATAGTCGCCCTTGCGTTCTTTTGATAAAAGTTCGAGATAAATTTGCCCCGCGGTAATGTTATCACATTTTTTAGAATCAACGCCGGTGAAGCGTTCGTAATGACCTAAATCGAGATCGGTTTCCGCCCCATCATCGGTCACAAAAACTTCACCATGTTGCGTTGGACTCATGGTGCCGGGATCGATATTTAAATAAGGATCGAGTTTGCGAAGCTTTACCGAATAACCGCGAGCCTGTAAAAGCGCCGCCAGCGAAGCCGAAGCCAAACCTTTGCCAAGCGAAGAAACTACGCCACCTGTAATAAAAATAAATCTAGTCATTATTTCAAAAAATTATTTACCCGTCATAATGCGATCAATCAATTGCTGAATCGTCGGCACAAAACCATCGGCGTAAAATGGATCGCTCGCAAAGCGATAAGCGCTGTGTCCGGCGAACATCAATTGATTATTAATGTCGATACCATGACGCACATCTTGCAAAGTTTTTTGAATACAAAAACTTCGCGGATCAGCTTTTTTACCGTTGCTAAAATTCATTTCTTCTTTGTCGGTCCAGTTACTGAAACGACAATGGCTCAAGCAACCCATGCAATTTATTTGATCGGTTAAAATTTGTTGAGCCTTAGATTTATCGATGAACATCAAGGTCTCGTCGGGGGTCTTCATTTTTTCACTTAAACCATTTTTAACCCAATCATCAACTTTATTTTTGTCCAAAGATTTAATATAAACGACTCTGCCCCTTTGTCCGAAAGGAATTTCGCAATTGAAAATTTCATCGGTTTTTGAACGATATTCAACTTGATGAATCTCGCGCATTTTTAATTCGCGAATGAAATCATTTTCAATAGCAGAAGAGTAGAAACCCGTCGGGCTGAAGCGATTAAGATAAACATCGCCTTTTTTCAAGGATAATAATTTTTCTTTCCAAGATTGCGAAATCGGATATTCTTGAGTTAAAATTGGACGCGTGCCGAATTGAAAAACAATGGGACCAATTTCGGGATTATCAAGCCAATGTTCAAATTCATCAAGATGCCAAACTCCCCCCGCCATAATGATTGGAACATCATTTAAGCCAACCGAATTCATGAAACTACGAATTTCAACAACGCGTGGATATGGATCTTCATAGCTTTCTGGATCTTCGGCATTTGATAAACCATTGTGCCCGCCAGCTCTCCAAGGGCACTCATAAACGACTCCGCCGAGTAAATCTTTAGCTTTATGATAACTTCTTTTCCACAAAGCACGAAAAGCTCGCATCGAAGAAACGATTGGATAATAATAGACGCGATATTTTTCGGCAATTTCGGATAAACGATAAGGCATGCCGGCACCGCAAGTAATGCCGTGAACAATATCTTTGGCACCATCTAAAATTCCGGTTAAAACTCGCTCCGCCCCACCCATTTCCCACAAAATATTCATGTGAATGCGACCATTGCCCGCAGAAACATCGTGAGCAATTTTGGCTTGCGAAATTCCGCCTTTAATTGAATATTCAACCAACTCTTCGTGCCTTTCGCGACGAGTTTGAGTTTTATAAATCAAAGGAATATATTTTTGATTTTCGTCAATGTAATCGGCGTTAACTCCTGAAAAAGTGCCAACCGCTCCAGCTTTTGCAAAATGACCCGCAGTTATGCCGTTGGTGATTCCAACGCCTTTACC
>CAJBXX010000195.1 GCA_903959715.1 uncultured Alphaproteobacteria bacterium
GAAATTTTATTTTTACCGACCCAAACTAGAGTTCCAACAATATTGCGAACCATGTGATGTAAGAAAGATTTAGCACTTACCTCAATAAAAATTTTTTGATTATCATCACTAAAAATTTTGATATTTTTGATGGTGCGAATCGGCGATAAAGCCTGACATTCAGCATCGCGAAATGCTGAAAAATCATGCTCTCCGAGTAAATATTCGCTGGCTTTTTGCATCGCAAAAATATCAAGTTTTTTACCACCAACTTGCCAAACGCGATTTTTATCAATAATGGCTGGAGCCTTACGATTCAATATTGTATAACGATAATGTCGCATTTTTGCATCAAATCTAGCATTAAAATTTTCATCAACAATTTCGGCATCAATTACGCCAATTTCTTCGTCTTTTAAATAAAAATTTAATCCCATAATCATTTGATGGCTTGAAAATTTATTTGATAAATCGACATGAATTGTTTGGGCAATAGCATGAACCCCTGAATCGGTGCGACCGGAAGCAAAAATTTCAACATCATTTTGGGTAAAATTTTTGAAAGCTTTGGCAAGTTGTCCCTCAATAGTTTTAATGTGATTTTCATGTTGCATTTGAAAACCATGATAGCTAGAGCCACAATATTCAATGATTAGTTTGTAACGATATTTTTTTATTGGTTCCATTCTTTAATTCGTGATAAATTTTTAATATAATCTTGCTCTTCATTTTTGGTGGCAAAGAAACTATTTTGTGCATTTGAAAAATAATCAAAAATTATTTTTAAACCATTTTTTGTTGCCAAAATTGCCTCTGAAATTTCTTCTTCATTATTAAAAATTTTTACAATTTTTGAACCGTCACTGCGATTTAATTTCCAATAATGTAATTCTGCAATTTTATGATTTTTAAATAAAGTTTCTGATAATATCCAAGCGTAGATAGTAAGCTGTGGTTCTAAACCGCAAAGCACATCTTTTTTTGTCGGAACTTGTCCAGTTTTATAATCAATAATTTTAATTTTTTGTTCATTATCAACTAAAATTCTATCAACTTTACCAGAAATTTTAATATTTTCAAAATCAATTTTTATCGATTCCTCTAAAATATTTTTATCATCAATAAATTCTTGATTATCGTCGTAAAAATTTTCAAAAATTTTCAAAAATTTTGGATACCAAATTAATTTTGCCTGTTTCGATAAAAAATATTTTTCAAAAATTTCTTCAAAATTTATTGGTGAAGAATTTTTAACATATTCTTCTAAAGCCTTATGAATAAAGCTTCCGAACTCAGCATAAGAAGGTTCGTAATCGATTTTTTTTAACTCTTCTAATTTTAAAACTTTTTTAACATAAATAAAATATGGATTAGAAATCAAATGAGAAATTTCTGTAATATAATAATTTTTTGGTCGATATATTGGGCTTGGATTGCCATTTGCTGGCGTTAAATATTGCAGATTAAAATCAAAATTTTCATTAATTTTTTGTTGATAAAATTGCGATTGATCGAGATTTATATTTATAATTCTACATAAAGTTTTTAACTTGGTAATAAATGGCGATTCTACATTATGTTGACCTAGTCGATATTTTGAATGAGTCAAAATTACTTTTTTATTGCTTAAATAATTGCAAAAATCAAAACCATTTTGTCCAATTTTTTTTAAAGATTTATTAACCCCTAAATCTTTTTTTATTTTAGCACCAATCCAACCGTGATTTTCAAGTTGCGGAAAATCATTTTCATTTAATGACGATATAATTATCAAATCAAAATTTAATAATCGTGCCTCAATTGGGCTTAAAATATCAATATTGGAATCGTTTTTTGATTTTCCAAAATAGCTAATTTCGCTAAAAATTATTTTTAAATCTTCGACACTTTGAAAATAAAAATTTTGTTGTTTTAATGTTGTAAAAAAATCAAAAATTTCCTTCCCAGAGATTGATTTAGAAAGAATTTGATTAAAATTTTGATTAGTAAAAAATTCAAAGGATTCAATGAGTGAATTTAGAGAATTATTTTTTGGTAAATTCTCTATAATTTTATGAAAAAAATCGGCAAATTCTGTGTTTTTTATCTTCAACATTAAACCTTCAATATCTAAGCTTGAACGCTCATTTCTTAAAATTTTAATTTCAAAATCTTCGATTAATTTTTTGTTATTAAGTTTTATAAAAAAATTATGCTTTACAAAACTTAAAAAATTATGTGAATTAAATTCATTATTTTTAATTTCAAAAATTAACAACAAAAAACTCAACACATCTAGATAAATAGCACTCTGCGATGATGCATCATTGTAATTTACTTGATAAGCATTTAAGTATAATTTTAACACTCTTGATAAGTTTTGATTATTACAAATTATACCAATTTCTAAATCTTTTTTAGCGTTTTCTTCGATGATTTTAGCGATAGTTTTGGCTTCATTGATTTCATTATCAAAACAAGCTATTTCTAGGTTTGAAACTATATCCTCAATATCATTATTCTTCTTAATATCTTCGCAAGATTTTTTTAAATTTTCAAAATTTTTATAATCATTAAAAATTAAATTGCAGAAATTTTTTCTAATATTTGGTGCGTTAACAAATTCTTGATATTGAATTTCGTGAATATTTTCTTTACCTAAATCTAAAAAGTTTATCAAATTATTTAGATAAAATTGCGGATCAATTTCTTCGGCACTTAAATTTTTTTGATAACCATATAAAATTACATTCCCTTTGCGGTAATTCTTGATTGCTTTAATTAGGTTTTTACTAGATAAAATACTGCCAGTTGATCCAGCAATTACAATATTTTGTGAGATTTCTTGAGTTTCAAGAATTTTTATATATTTGTTACATAAAAAATTGTGAAAACTGCTTGCAAACATTAAGTTATTTTTTATCAAGTGATTCTTAATTTGAATGTAAAAACTTTGAAAAAATTCAACAGTAAATTGATGATGTTTGGCTAAATTTGAATCGTCGATTAAATTAATTTGTACATTATCAATTTGATTTTCTTCTAAATCTTCAAACAATTGATATAAACTTTTAGCAATTTTGTATCTTTGAACAAAATTTTGAGCTCCAAAAATGCTATTCTTTTTAACTTCTTCGCATATTAAAAAAGTTGCATCGATACGATTTAGAACTTTTATTTGAGAGGCTTCGTTTATTATTTCTTGACATAAATTATTGGGTAAAAAATCATAAAAATCCTCAATATTTAAATCGGCAAAAGATTTAATTTTTGCAAAAAATTTTCCTTCATAATTTTCTGCAGTCGCTAATTCTTTGCGTAATTTTCTCGAAGATCTTTGATTTGGTAAAAAAATCTTTAAATCTGAAAAATCATTGTTATAATGGATTTTAAGCCAATTAGCGAGGGTTTTGATAAAGTGGTAATTGGATGGAATGTTAAAAACATTATTGTTGTTTGTGTTTAAATTTTTAGTCATTTTTTATTTTTTTTATAAATTTTAAAAACTTTTTTTTGCAATGAAAGTAATTGTTTTAGGTGCGGGTATAATCGGAGTTTCAACCGCTTATTTTTTAGCTAAATCGGGGCACGAAGTGGTCGTAATCGACAAATTAAATTCTGTCGCCGAGGGTTGCTCTAACTCGAATGGTGGGCAACTTAGCTATTCTC
>CAJBXX010000196.1 GCA_903959715.1 uncultured Alphaproteobacteria bacterium
GGCATTGTTTTTTGTTGCTTACAATTCTACTTTTTTCTTGCGACCAAAACGCTTCCTGCATTGATGCCGATGATTTTGGTGATATCGAAAGAGAATTTTTAACTGTTTACCCAGCGATAACCGATCAATGCTTAGTTCCCACCGGTATAGGTGGTCATAAAGAGGGCTATAGTGGCATTGTTGTTCCATCTGGAGCAATAAGCACCGATCCACCTAAAGTTTTAAAAGATTGTTTAACCGAAGATGCAACTTTGAACACTAATGGTCCCGATATATCAGCTCAACTTGGAACCAAAGAGGACTCAACAAAAAACGGATGTCTGGCTTACACTACTGAAAGCAAAATTATGATTTGCGAATCATTTTGTGAAACCAATTGTTATGATAATTCTACACCCCCTAATATTCAACCAAATTGGCTCACCAATACTCCGCGAGGCAAAGACTCTGATTTTGGTATCAACATCACCCCTGGAAGCCAAATTTTTGTATCAGTTGAAGATGGATCAATTAATCTTAGCGGAGGAATCGTCAATCCAGCAAATTTAATAGGGGGAACTGGGCAACCAAGCTACTTATTTTTTTCTGACATGTCCCAATTCCCACATTCATCCTCAGGAACTCCTCCATTCATTGCCCAAGCCGGATATTCTTATTCTACAAACATTTCTTCGCAATATGCTTTTACCCCTCCAAACCCCGCCACTTCAATAATCGGAAATGGTTTAACTGAAATTCAAAGATACCATCTTTTATCAAAAAATATTATATCTTTCACTCCATACCCATCTAATTATCCAAGCGTTCCAATTGAGGCCAATCTCGATACTTGGAAATGTTTAGAAGGCTTTCCGAATGATAAAAATAAAATGAAATGTAGCTTCCCCGATCCTTCGGGAGAGGATGATTATAGTGGATATTCTGCATCAAATAATAATTTAATGTCATCTAGAGCATATGAAGTTGGAACCAATGGCGACGCTCATCAAATCACCAATTATGGCGGATTTATTAGATTTAATAATGATGGGGTTAATAACATTAAAGTTTTTGTTTTATCGGGACTAACAAATTCATCAGCTGTCGAACAATCTAGCGATGAATCTTACGATCAATTCATAGATCTAAAAGCGAGGGATACTCAATGCAACAATATTCCGATAAATATTTCTATAATCGACAAAAGCGATCCAAACAAAATTCACTATAAATCTGACAATTTAATTCTTTCTTCTTCATCCTATACCTCAAAAAATATCCCATTTTATTCAGATTCAAAAATTAAAATAGAATTGCATTCGGGGGCATCTTCAAGCTTTAATACTGGTTGCATAATTTCGGTAAAATCACAAAAATATCTTGATATTAAAATGCCAATATCGGGTTTTGTCCAATTCAAAATGAAAGATTTAGAAAATATTTCTTACGGCGATTTGAAGGGCAATTATGTCACCGGTGAACCATCTTTGCAAACTAATTTTATGGATTGCAACACGAATAACTATGGCTTTGCACAATCATTTTATATTAACAAAGATGCAGGCGGTAATTTTAAAGGCATTGGAATTGATTGCAAATCTTCCATTGCTCCATCCGCTCCTTTAATTAGATCAATTATTAATGGCGGAAGTGCTCAATATATTGGAGCATTATCAGGAACATCTCAAACCATAACCTCTTCTGTTACCGCTGGAAAAGAAGGTTTTTCAAAAATTCAAATTATTAAAGATTCCAATTATGTAAATAAAATTAAGTTTTTTCCATTTGATAGCACCGTCTCAGCAACCGCAATTCACGATTCATCCGGTTTTACTTGCAACACAAGAAATAATTGCTCGGAAATATCTTGTAATGGTGCAAAAATTTCCGGAATAAAAGCACAATTTGACGGCACTTCAATTAAAGCCTTATCAGTTATTTGCCAAGGATATGAAATTTCTCAAAGTCAAAATTCTTGCGACATTTATGGCAGAATAATAAATCCAAATGGCGCAAAAATAATTCTTCCAACCCCATCTCCCGCCCCCCCAACTCCAATTATCACCGAAACACCCGCATCGAAGGAAGTTTTTATAAAATCGGGAGCTTCCGCAATATCAATTGATAAATCGAGTGGAGCTTCGACAATTAGCGATGTTTTTATTGGTCTCGATGGCTATGCCAACAAAAATCATTCAGAGATAAATCCCAATAGCTGTCGAGCAAGATTAAATATTCCGGGTTGTGCCATCGGAACCAAAATTTGCAACATCACTCAATCAAGTTATTCCGACATTTTACCTCAAAATGAATGTAGTCACGCTGGCAATGGCGAAGCGGGAACAATAATCGATACTAATTACGGCACTGGTGGTGGAGGTGGTGGAAATCTAGAAGGAATTGCTGGAAACGCTTCGAGTGGCGGAAAAACTGGAGAATCTTATATTAATCCTGAATTTATTAACGCCCCAGAAACCTCAACAACTTTTATCGGAAACGATGATGGTCAAGGTAAAATAGAATTAACTAACGAAGATGGAGCTACAATCGCAGTAGTTAGTACAAATTATGCTGAACAAAATATAATTTATACATTTCCTGCTGGAAAAAATTTAATAAATTATAAAATTCGTGGCGGTTCGGGTGGCAAAGGAGGAGATTGTAACAACGCTCAAGCCACATATGCCGGAGGAGCTGGTGGCAAAGGCGATTCCTTTGAAGGAACACTTGATTTCACCGAAGCTCTTACTCGAAAAGGCGGTTCAAGACAGTTAACTTTCAGAATAAAACTTGGGCAAAAAGGCAGTGATGGAAAACACTGTAGTTTTGATACATCGGCTCAACCAATAAATTTTTCTAAAAATCAAGATACCGGAAAACTTAAGGGCGGAGATGGTGGTGGAGCTTTAGCGAGTGAAGATATGGCAACCGGTGGAGCGGGAGGATCGGCTTCTTATATTGTCTTAGTAAGATCTGATGAAGCTGACGATTTGAGTCGCGAAGATTTTTTAGTCATCGCTGGTGCTGGCGGTGGTGGCAACGGCGCCAGAAAAGCAACCGCTTCTGGAGCTCCCGCAGATCAAGCTTTTGCTAGAACCAACGAATTAAAAACTTATATTAATGGTTATAGAATTTTCGTAGCTTTTTCCTCTTCTACAATTCCAACATTAGCAAGTGGTTTTAATTATGATTATTATGAATATGATGATTTTCTAACCAAAACAGAAACTAGTTCCAGCGATCCTTTAAAAAAATTTAATGTTAATCCAGTTTCATATAAACCAGATGCAGGAATTTTTGTCCGCAAAGATCAAATTTTAAGAATATTACCAAAAACTTTTGAAACAATTTGGAATTCAAAAGAAGGACCAAAAGAATGTGGCGTTGGGATGATTATGAAAATTACACCACGACCTGCGGTTCTTTGCCTGAGTGATATTGGGGAAAAAATTAAAAATCCCTCTTGCATTCCTCAATATCCTACAACTTCTGCAACTGTTAGCGTAAGCGGCTCTGCATCTATTGGCTCAGCACCAGCTTCAAGCACTCAAGAAGGATGTCAGGGCTCTTTTGATTGCACTTTATCGCCAATATTATCAACCGCTTCCGTTCCTGGTGGATCCACATATTGTCCTGACGCTTCTTGTAGTGCAATAAATTGCACCGGTGGCACAGAAGATACCGCCAATACATGCACCGCCTCTTCACCAACTGGTTGCAACAGCACTATCGCTAAAGCGGATGACCCCACAATATTATACCAATACACATCCGCAACTTGCCAAGAGTGCAGAACGCGGAAAGAAAATTTAGCTAAAACCTCACCAAATATTACCATAACAAGCGCATGTTATAATTTTGAAGACAAAACAAATATTAGCGTTTCTCGCTTTTTGAGTCAATTTAATGCCGCTGGAAGCGGTGCTCCAAAAACAAAGATTATAACAGACAACAATATTCCAAAAATTTCTGATTTTAATGAAGGTCAAAATTTTGGAAATTTTGCCTCAGCGGAATCCTCAAACAATAATCAATTTTTTAAATTAAAAAACCCAATTACCGTATCTAATAATGGCGAATTCAAGGGCTTCATAATTAACGATAGTGATTTTAAAACTCTAAGTATTCTTTCAACAACGACGAATAATGTCACCCAAATAGATTTTACAACGCAGGCAACTTATTCAAAAGGCAGAGGCTTGCAAATGTATCTTTGCAAAGAAACCGATGCCAATGGCGTAGATTGCAATGGAGCGGAGCCACTTCCAAATGCCAATGTTAAAACCAAATACATAGACGGAAATCCATCGCTGGATTATTTTGAATTCGCTTCTTCCAGCAAAATCCAAAAAAAATCAACGCCAGTTCTTACAAATATTTGCGACCAATACGCCTCATCTCAATCTGATAATTTCATATGTTTTAAAGATGATTTAGGAAATGAAGATGAAATCAAAAAATACAGATTAGCTTTCAGAATAAATGATTTTTACGATAATGATTATTCAAATAACTCCGGAAACTATAGAATTAAAATCGAAAAGAGAAATATAAGCTCGTCAAGAGCTGGCGGAATTATTAATGGTATTCTAGAGCCAATCATAACAAATCTTGATGGAAGTATTGACGATCCAACTACCGCCGAAAATGAATCTTCAGAAGGTATCGTTAAAGGCTTTTATCTAACAATTATCCAAAACAGTTTATATAGATGGATATCTTCTTTGACCATAGTTTTAGCCTTATCATTTTACGGAATGGGCTATTTGATGGGCATTAACGAAATGAAACATTCAGAAATAGCAAAAATTTTATTTAAAATTGGATTTATTTATTTATTCACCTCAACCTCATCTGGATGGGCATGGTTTAATAAATTATTTATTGATTTTTTCAAAAACGGCATCGATTACATCACTTACTCCGTTGCCGAAAATTTCGATCGCGTTAACGCCCAAGAAATAAATGCAAAAATTATTTCTGGAGATTTTTATAACAAAGGAATTTTATTTAAAAGCGTTGATAATGTTATAGATTTGTTACTTACTGGAGCCGTTCAGAAAAAAATAATGGCATTATTATTTTCGAGTATATTTGGCTGGGTTTACTTTTTGATTTTATTCAATTGCTTAATCACTTACATCTACGCAATAGCTA
>CAJBXX010000197.1 GCA_903959715.1 uncultured Alphaproteobacteria bacterium
ACCCGACTCAACAATCTTTGAGATGCTTTCTTTCGAACCTGACTCGTTAAAAAAGCAAATCGCCCGCCTTCACCATTTTTTATTTTGACTATTTTTTATAAATATTCAACAAACTTTTTAATAAATCAGCATTTAATTAATAAAAATTTTTATCACTTAAATAACATTAAAAAAAATGAATTAAGCGAGCTCTAAATTATTTAAACGAATTTTTATCGCCTGCGGAGAAACTTTCAATCTCTCGGCTAAAATTATAGGATCATATGAACCGATTTCTTTTTTAATGTTTTCAATTAAAGTAGTAGGCATTAGTAAGTTGGCAGCAAAATTATTGGCTTGCTGTTCATCTTTAGCATTAATATCGTTGTTAATAATTCCATTATATGTTGTTTGTCTATATAGGGCATCATCGACCAGACCATCGCCAATTTTATCCCTATGACAAATAAAATGTCCAATTTCGTGAGCTATTGTAAATCTTTGATGGACAAGGGCATGATTATGATTGACGATAATCACATAACTATCACCTCTTTTTTTTATCAAACCGCAAATTTCATCGGATAAATTCTGCCTTTCGACTTTTAATTGCAATGCAAATGACAAACCTTCAACATCAACTGGCGCAGAAGATCTAAAATAATTGATGGCATCAAAAATTTCATTTAATTTCATTTTTATTTTCCTTTAATTTTTTTGAATTAAAATCATTAGTCTCGCCGAGAGAAAATGATTTGTAACATTCCAAAATTTCAAAAAGATTTTTCTGGATATATTCATTAGTTACCCTCTCAGCCGTTTCTTTAGCTATTTTTGTTGAAATTTCAGTCGCAATTTTAGATGCTTGTTTTTTGGCCTTATTTCTTATAGCTAAATATCCTATAACTCCAGACAAAGCTAATGCTATTGTTATCGCCTGAAGAGTTAAATTTACCCATGTTTGAAAATCCATAACATTTTTTAATTATTCTTAAAATAAAAATATTTGTCAAATTATTGTAAAACTTTTTAAATCTTAATTAACCTATCTTGCGAACATTCGTGAAAAACGAAATGACCAATTTCATGAGCAATTTCAAATCAAAATATCCAGATTTTCCTTTATCTAATTTTACAAATTCTACATTGAGACCGAGCTTGTCGCAAACTTCTCCAACCGGAAAAACAAAAACGCCTTCTAAGGCAGAAAAATCTTGTTGATATTTGTTGGCGATTTTTTCTAGTGATAGGTTTTGATATTTCATGATTGGGTTTAAGTTAAATTATTGATGTTTTTATATTTTGCCAAAATCAAAATTTATTGTCAAATTATTTTTAATTTATGAATTAATAATTTTAACCAAAAGCTTTAACGCTTACAATATCAACTTTTGGTCTTAATAAATTTTTTTACTAATTTTCTTCAAAATTTTTATTTTCGAGATCAAAATTTTTAACTTGAATTGCTTTAATATTTTTTTCAAATTCCACTTGATTTTTTTTACCTTCCAAAAAATTATCCGCACTTACAACTTTATTGCCGATTTTGCCTTCATAAGCTTTTCTGGCTTCCCCCGCGCTCTCTCCACCATCTCGAGCAGCTTTTTTGTTTTGTTCAAAACCTTGGGCATTTCTTTTTCTAGTCACTTCAATTGTAGCTTCTTCACCAAGTCGTTGAAAAATTAATTCAATATTCGTCATATTGTCGCGCAAATTCTCTTTTTTAATGCTCTTGATTTCTTTATGCTTACTAACGGAAACTCCAAATGTTTCTTGTGATATTATGTTTGTTAATGTCGCATATTCTTGTCCGACTTTAACACCCCTCTGCTCCCATTCTCCCGTTAATTCATTTCTTGTAAACTGCCCGTCAATTCTATTTTGTATCCATTGCTTATCTCGCCCCTTTAATTCATAATATAATATCGCTCTTTTAACAGTTAAATCGGGATTATTTTGCTCTTGCAATCTTTCAAATCCTACTTTTGCCAACCATCTTTTAAAAGGCTCAGCATTTTTTGAAGGAATGGATTGA
>CAJBXX010000198.1 GCA_903959715.1 uncultured Alphaproteobacteria bacterium
GACGGCACATCCCGCCAAATTCCCCGACTCAATCGAGATCGCCAAAACGCCACAACCAAAATTGCCAAATTTCTTAAATGATTTATATGAGAGAAAAGAAAAATTTACAATTTTAGAAAATAATCTTGATGTGGTGAAGAAATTTATTTCAGCAAAAATATAATTCAAAATGGCTCCAAATCTTGGTTTCGCAGCGCTAATTTTAAATTTATCGACAACTTTATTTGGCACATTTTTTTATTTTTTTTATCACCAAAAATATCGCGATCAAGATTTTGCTAAAATCTATTTAATGCTTTGTTTTGTAAGCTTTGGAGCCTCAATTTTATCACAAATTTTTCTAATTTATAGTTTTATAATTTCTGATTATTCGGTTGCCAATGTTTATCAAAATTCACATCATCTCAAGCCTTTGCTCTACAAAATCGCCGGCTCATGGGGCAATCACGAAGGCTCAATGTTATTATTAATTTCAGTTTTATCATTTTACAATTTAATTTTTGCTTTTTTTAGCAAATTGCCAAGCACCATAAAAATTAATGCCATTGCCACTCAAAATTTTATCATCACTCTTTTTTGTGCTTACACCGCCATAACTTCAAACCCTTTTTTAAGAATTTTTCCGACGCCACAAAATGGGCTTGGACTCAATCCAATTTTACAAGATATTGGCTTGGCTCTTCATCCGCCAATGCTTTATGCTGGATATCTCGGCTTTAGCCTTGTTTTTGCCATCACGATCGGGGCCTTGATTTCCAAGGATTTCAACGACAAAGTTATAAAATCGCTTCGCTATTTAGTTTATTTTTCATTCATGATTTTAACTTTAGGAATCGCTCTTGGCTCTTGGTGGGCATATCGCGAACTGGGTTGGGGCGGATATTGGTTTTGGGACCCAGTTGAAAATATTTCTTTAATGCCATGGCTCTCTGCAATCGCTCTAATTCACGCCCTAAAGCTTGCCAAAGAAAATTCCGCCATGAAATCTTGGAGCGCTTTTTTGGCAATCATCACCATGATTTTATGTTTGCTTGGAATTTTTTTAACTCGCTCCGGCGTTTTAACTTCGGTTCACTCTTTCGCCATCAGCGCTAATCGCGGTTTTTTCATAATTTTTTTAATCTCAATAATTGGTGGATTTGGCTTGTTTATTTTTGCCAAAAATTTAAATTTTACAAAAATTTCTAAGAAAAATTTACAAAAAAATCGGCAATTATTTTTGATAATTGCCAATAATTATTTTCTGATTACTGCCCTACTCGTTGTTCTAATCGGAACGATTTATCCACTTTTATCTCGCGGTTTATTTAATCAATTTATCAGCATCGGCGCTTCTTATTATAATCAGGTTTTTGGAATTTTGCTCGTGCCTTTTTTAATATTTTTTATCGCCAATTCGATTAAATTTAATAAAATATTAAAACCTTCCAACGCCTTGATTTTAGTGGTTTCAACACTTATCACTTCCATAGTTTTTTATATTTTTAAAAATATTGAATGGCTTAATTTATTAAATTTATTTTTAGCAATTTATGCGTTATTTTTAAATTTTTATTATTCCAAAAAACTGATTTCAACCCTTGCCCATGGCGGTTTCTTATTAATTTTAATTGGCGTTATAATTTCCAATTCGGGCAACGAAATTAAAGAAATTAATTTGCAAAAAAATCAATCTTTTGCAATCAATAATTTTAATATAAAATTTTCCAACCTTGATTATCGTGCAGAAAAGAATTTTATTGCTCGCATCGGCGTTTTTGAAGTAACAAAAAATAATCAAATTATCACAACTTTAAAACCCGAATTGAGGCTTTATCCAATCAATGACCGCACCACCAATGAGAGTGCGATTTATCATCATCCGCTTTATGATTTATATGTCGTCATCGGCACTAAAGATGAGGCAGAAAATTATGCCATTCGTGCTTATTTTAAACCAATGATTTCATTAATTTGGATCGGTGTCGCCTTGATTTTCTTCGGAATTTTAAGTCGTTTTTTAAAAATTTTTACCAAAAATTTTTAATTTAGCAAAATAAAATTTCTTTCATAAAAATATTTATTGTTTTAAAATAGGTTTGAAAAAAACATAAAACCTAAATTTTTTATAAAATTTTTATGAAAATAATTATTTATCGCCAAGCCAAATCTGCCATGCAATCGGGCAAATTAAATTGTAAAAAATGGTTCGCAAAACCGATCGAAGAAAAAACTTCGCGCTCTATGGATAACATCATGCGTTGGGTTTCTTGCGACAACACTCAATCACAATTACAACTTGAATTTTCTAACAAAGAAGACGCCATTGAATATGCGACAAAAAATAATTTTGAATTTGAGATTCTTGAACCGCGTGAAGTAAAAATCAAACCCAAATCTTACGCTGAAAATTTTACCAATTAAAACATGACAATAATCAACACCATCGCCGAAAAAATTCGCCAAAAAAACTTAGCAATTAATGATTTTTTTAGACAAAAATTTAACGAAAATCCCGCTTTTTTTTACAACTCGATTGATCTTCGTCACAGTTCTTATAAAATCAGTGCAATCGATACCAATTGCTATCCCGCGGGCTTTAACAATTTGTCAATTTCTGGCAAAAATAGTGCCGAAAATTTAATCGCCGAATTTTTATCAAAAAATTTTTCATCGAGTCCAAAAAATATTTTTATCATTCCCGAAAATCACACACGCAATATGCGTTATCTTGAAAATTTGGCGATAATTATTGAAATTTTACAACGGCAAAAATGTCAAGTTTTCGTGTCAACTTTTAATCCGGAAATAATTTCAAAAACGGTTTTAACCCTTGAAAATCAAAGCACCATAACTCTTTATCCTTTGCAAAAAATTGCTGGAAAATTGGCGATTGAAAATGAAAATAAACAAAATATTTTCGCCGATTTGGCAATCTTAAATAATGATTTAACCAGTGGCGTTCCCGAGGTCTTAAATAATGTCTCGACCCCAATCAATCCGCCATTGGCAATGGGTTGGCATCAACGCACTAAATCGCAACATTTCAATATTTACAATCAAATTGCCGAAGAAATTTCTCAAATTTTAAATCTCGATCCGTGGCTTATTTCTTCAATGCACGATCATTGCGAAGATGTTGATTTTAAAGAAAGCGTTGGGCTTGAATGTTTAGCAAAAAATGTTGAAAAACTTTTAACAAAAATCTCTGAAAAATATCGCGAACACAACATTAAAGATAAACCTTATTGTTATGTTAAAGCCGATAACGGCACCTACGGCATGGCGGTTTGGAGCGTTTTCAATCCGCAAGATGTTCTCGAAATAAATAAAAAAGAACGCAATAAAATGAATATGCTTAAAGGTTCAACCCAAACCAGCAAAGTCATGATTCAAGAGGGCATAATTACCGTTGATAAAATCAATAACAATCCTTGCGAGCCCATGATTTACATGATTAACGGCAATGTCGCTCAAAATTTATTTCGCACCAATGAATCGCGCGATGATCACATCAGCTTGAACGCCAGCGGAGCCAATTTTTTTAATCTTGAAAATTTACCTCAAGAAAATAATTTTATCGATTCGAAAAATAATTCTATAATTACTTATGAATTAATTGCTAAAATGGCGTCTTTGGCGTCGGCAATTGAACTTCAATTTTTAAAAAATTTATGAACAAAAACTCGCGTCCAATTATTGGCATTTTGCCTGATTTCAAAGAAGGTGCGGTCAATGGTTATTCGATAAAAGATTATTACGCAATTCGTGCCAATTATGTTGATTCAATCAATGAAAATGGCGGTTTGGCGATTTTATTTACTTATAATTATGATGCCATCGACGCTTATTTATCAATGATTGACGGCTTAATGGTGATTGGTGGCAATATGGATATCAGCCCTTCGCGTTATGGCGAAAATTTTGTGCATCCAACCGTTAAACTTAATTTGCCTCGCGAAAATTTTGAACATGATGTCGTCAGCAAAGCTCTGAAAACTAATTTGCCAATTTTTGGAATTTGCAACGGTATGCAATTAATTAGCGTTTTAAAGGGCGGTAAAATTATTCAACATATTCCCGACCATCCGCAATTAATGGATCACGAACAAAGTCATTTCGCCGAATTTAAAGAATATGGCAAGCCTTATCACGAATTAAAAATTGACAAAAATTCGCAATTTTATAAAATTATTGGGCAAGAAAAATTTTCCGCCAACTCTTCGCATCATCAAGCAATTGGCGATGTTGGCGAAGGCTTAAAAGTTGTTGCCACCGCTAATGACGGCGTAATTGAAGCTTTTGAAAATCCTCATCATCCATTTTGTGTTGGCGTTCAATGGCACCCCGAATATCAAACTTGCGAAGCTGATAAAAAACTTTTTGAAGAATTTATTAAGCAATCTTCTTCTTATCAAAAAATTAAAAATAATCATGGATAAAATTTCTCAAATAACCGACGAAAATAGCAACGAAAAAGGCATTCGCATCGCTAAAATAATCTCTCAAAGCGGTTTATGCTCTAGACGCGAAGCCGAGGCAATGATTTTAGAAGGTCGCGTTCAAGTCAACGGCAAATTCATTGATCATCCCGCTATTTTTATCACCGATCAATCGATCAAAGTTGACGGCAAATTGATCAACGAAAAACAGCCGACGCGTTTATTTTTATTTTACAAACCCGTTGCGACAATTTGCACGACATCAGACCCAGAGCGTCGCCCGACCGTTTTTAGTTTTTTTCCAAAAAACTTACCGCGTTTAATTAGCATCGGCAGACTTGATTTTAACACCGAAGGCTTGTTGCTTTTAACCACTAACGGTGCGGTTGCAAGATATATCGAGCTTCCGAAAAATAAATGGATTCGCAAATATCGTGCTCGCGTTTTTGGCACTTTGAACCATGATAGACTTTACGCTTTAGCAAAAGGCATTTCGATTGAAGGCATAAAATATGGTCCAATCAAAATTGAAATCGACACCGAAAAAGATTCAAATTCTTGGCTTACAATTTCTTTAACCGAAGGCAAAAATCGTGAAATTCGTAAAATTATGGAGCATATCGGCTTGCAAGTTAATCGCTTAATTCGCGTTTCTTTTGGTCCTTTCGTTCTAGGTGGCATGAAGGTTGGCGAAATCGTTGAGGTTTCCAAAAAATCTTTAAAAGCTTCAATTCCTGAAATAATTTAAATTTTATCAATTATGTCATTCATAAACAAAATTCTTAGAAAAAATAGTTCAAAAATTTTTATAATTAGTTTCTTGATTCTGTTTTTTGAATTAACCTTAATTCGCTATATCAATGCCTCGATTGTATCAATAAGTTTTTATTCAAACATCATTTTATTAGCGAGTTTTTTTGGAATCGGAGCGGGATGTTTATTAAAAATAAAAAGAAATCTCTTTGCTTGGTTCCCAATATTAATATTAATTTTACTATTAATATTGAATTTTAATATCTTGGCAATCAACACTTCGCAGAGTGAAATGATAATGTTCCAACTAAATGTAAACACTTATGAAATACCCGGTTGGTTAATTATAACTTTTATTTTTTCATTTGTTAGCGCTTTATTTTTAATTCTCGGTCAGCAATTAAAATTAACATTTCAAAGCTTTGAAAAATCAATTGACGCCTACTTATTTGATTTACTCGGAAGTATTGCGGGAATAATTACCTTTAGCGCTCTCTCTTATTTTGAATTAGGCTTTGTTTATTGGATTTCCATCACTTGCATCTTATGGCTTCTCATCAATCAAACCCATAAAAATCCTGAAAAAAACAAAAAATATGATTTTATTTTTGCATGGATATTAGTAATTTCTTTTGCACTGTTTTTAAATATTATTTTTGAAAATTCTTGGTGGTCAAAATATTATTTTATCAAATTAACAGAATATAAAAAAGGCGAACATTATCACATTTCAACCAATAAAACTGGTCATCAAGCCATGGAAAAAGTACCAAAATTGTGGTTTTATCAAACGCCTTTTGATTCATTTAAAAATCCACAATATGACGATGTCCTGATAATAGGGGCTGGAAGTGGTCAGGATGTTTCGATTGCATTACAAAATAATGTAAAAAATATTGACGCCGTTGATATCGAGCCGAGATTAGTCGAAATTGGCAAACAATATCACCCACTCAAGCCTTACATCGATCCACGAGTTAAAATCACCATCGCCGATGGCAGAAATTTTATCGAGAATCAAAAAGACAAAAAATATGATTTAATAATTTTTGCTTTAACCGATTCTTTAACATTGGCTTCCAATAGCTCAAATACCAGGTTAGAAAGCTATTTGATGACGGTGGAATCTTTTGCCAAAACCAAATCTCTTTTAAAAGAAAATGGCATGTTGATGCTCTATAACGATTATCGCAAAGATTGGCTAGTTGAAAAATTAACAAAAATGTTAGAGCAAAATTTTCCTGATAAAGTTATGGTGATTAATTCAAAAGTTGACAAAAGTGCACTTTTAATGGCGGGTAATAAAATTGCCAACTTCAATGAAGCTAAATTTATTAAAGAAAAAACCGAATTATCTTTTAAAAAAGCTTCTAAAATCGATCCAAAAAATCAAGTCGCAACTGACAACTGGCCCTTCTCCTACCTGTATAAACCATCAATCCCAAACTCTTACTCATTTATAATTTCATTTATTTTATTTTTGAGTGGTGGAGTGGTGTTTTCTTTTTTAAAAAAATATAAATCCGAACCGAATAATAAAAATTTATCTTGGCAACAATTTTTAAAAATAATTCCTTGGCATATGTTTTTTTTGGGAGCCGGTTTTATGCTTCTCGAAACCAAAAACATTATTAATTTTCAATTGCTTTTTGGATCGACTTGGATCGTTAATTCTCTAGTCTTTATTGCCATTTTAGGACTCGCCTTTATTTCAGCAATTTTAGTTAAATTAAAATTAGTTATTAACAAAAAAACTCTCTATTTCTTGATGTTTTTTGCGGTCGTAATTTCAATTTTATTTCCTTTAAAATCAATCATAGAATTGCCTTTTTATTTAAAATATTTATCGGCGATTTTAATTTCATTGTTACCAATTTTTTTCGCAAATTTAATATTTTCGAGCCATTTTTCTCATCAAAATAATGCAGAAATTTCTTTTGGACTAAACATGTTGGGAGCTATTTGTGGCGGTCTTCTCGAATATCTTTCAATGCTTTGCGGTTATCATTTTTTACTTTATGTGATTGGAGCTTTTTATTTTCTAGCAATAATTTTTGCCGAGCTTGTTTACTGCAAAAAATAAAGATAATAAAAATATAAAATTATTGTTGATTAATGAAAAGTTTTAATATTTATTTACGGTTTAAGAAAAACTGTCAACAAATATAAAAAATTAATAATACTTATTTATGCCAATAACATCGAACGAAGATGAAATTACTCTCGCCGTAGAAGATCCATTACCCTTGGTTTTAAATAATCGATACGAAGATGAAATTAATTTCTTCGAGGAAGACCGAGACAATTTAAGCACTACAATAAATGAATCTCCAGAAGAAGCCGGAAATACCAGCTCGACTAAATTTTGGGGTTTTCAAACTCCGCACATCTCATCACGAAACCTAGATAGAGGAAAACGCATCTTTGGAGCAATATCAACAATGTCTTTTGGCACGATATTGGGTTTATTAAGCAAAAACGCTTTCTTCAACAACGCAACAAATCCGACTAATAATTTCTTTTTATCGCCATTAGATCCAGGCAACCCGGACCAAAATCCAGAGTTCGTTGCTTCACGAACATTAGTGCCAATTTTTCTAACATCGACATTTTTATTTTCGGGTTTTTATATCGCAAAAGGCAAAGAAAAAGAAGAGCAACAAATTACCGAAAACCCCGATCTTCCCGATTCAACAAAATCAGAAATTTTGAAATTTTCTCCAAACGAGTTTAAAGAATATTTTATAACTTCGTGCCAAAATTATTCTCCAGACGAAAGAAATCTTGTGTTAAAAGCATTTTTAGATCCAAAGTCAGAAGCTGAAAGGCTTCAAATAATAAAATCTATATTATTAGAAATGAATAACGAGAAATTTAACGAAAACTTTGCAAATTTGTTAAAATTAAATTATCTTTCCGAGGATCAAGCGAGCAATATTGCGAAAGAATTTTCTGAAAAAATATCACAAAATTCTTCAGAGCGAGAAGTGGTCGGAGGATCTCCAACAGCACCCAGACTTACGGCGGAAAGGGCGGAAAGAATAAATATTGAAATAGCCTTATAAGCGTTGCCTTTATGTCGATTGATTAAAATTTTCGGCAAAAGTAGCGTTTTTAACATTTTCGGCAGTAGCGTTTTTAACAATTGTTCCAACGGTATAACCAGCCAAACCCCCAAGCGCTACTCCTGCGGTCATCGTTGCGACAGCTGGCGCCGAGAAAACTATACCAACCGTTAAGGCCGAAACACAAACACCAATTCCCGCCCCAGCCAAAATACCACCAATAATAAATTTTGGATTAACCTCCCAATCTTCATCGCCTTTAAATGAGCTTGATGAACTTGCATCATCATGGAGATCGGTTTGTTTTTGATTACTAGCTTTAACGGCAGCAGTGTTAGCGGGAGTAGCGTAAGCGGGAGTAGCGTAAGCGGGATTAGCGTAAGCGGGATTAGCGTAAGCGGGATTAGCGTAAGCGGGATTGCGGATTGGAGCGATTGAACCAATTTTTTGCTGAGAGCTTTGCACAATTTCTTCGAGCAATTTTTTTTCTTGAATTTCATGAAAACCACCTCGACCATCCCCTACTTTCCCAACCTTCCTTCCCTTATCCC
>CAJBXX010000199.1 GCA_903959715.1 uncultured Alphaproteobacteria bacterium
CGCCACAATTTATTCTTCGCCCGATCAAGAAATGGCGGAAAGGCTCAATCATTTTCATCAATCTTTGTTGCAAATTATTCAACTTTACAAACCCGACGAAGCCTCGGTCGAAGAGACTTTTGTTAATAAAAATCCGATTTCATCTTTGAAGCTTGGTCATGCCAGGGGTGCGTTGATTTTAACTTTAGGAATTTGTGGCATTAAGGTTAATGAATATTCGGCGACTTCGGTCAAGAAAACCATTGTGGGAGTAGGGCGTGCCGATAAGAATCAAGTACAAGCGATGATTAAAATTTTATTGCCAAAAGCAACTTTTAAAACCGAAGATGAAGCCGACGCCTTGGCAATCGCCATTTGCCACAATAATCACAAAAGAAGTTGGTAAAAATTAAATTTTTTTGATTAAAAATTTTTTAAAATCGAGATTTTTTTATTTAAACTCCCAATTTTTCTTCAATTTGTTTAATTTCATTAGCAATTTTAGAGTCTGTAGATTCAAACTCGGTAATAATTTTAACCGAATGAATAACGGTGGCATGATTTTTACCAAATTTATCGCCAATATTTTTTAAACTTTCCGAGGTTAATTTTTTGCATAAAAACATCGCGATTTGACGAGCATTAGCGATATTTTTTGAGCGATTTTTAGCACTTAATTCGGCGATTTTAATGTTATAAAAATCGGCGACGATTTTTTGAATTTTATCGATATTAATGCCAATCGCAGAGTTTGATTTGAAATAATTGGCTAAAATATTTTTAGCGGTGGATATGGTTATTTCTTGGTCTCCGAACATTTTTTCGGCGTAAAGTTTTTTAAGAGCTCCTTCTAAATCACGATTCGAACCTTTTAAATTTTGAGCAATAAAATTGATGATTTCATCGGCAATTTCAAGGCCCATTTGCGAAGCTTTGCCTTTTAAAATGGCGACGCGATCAGCAAAATCTGCACTTTTAAAATTTATAATCATTCCGCCCGTAATGCGGGATTTAAGCTTTTCGTCGATGTTTTCGAGTGCGGTTGGGCAACGATCGCAAATCAAAACAACTTGTTTGTTATCTTCGACCAACGAATTAAAGCAATTCATGAACTCTTGTTGAGTGCTGTCTTTGCCAGCGATAAATTGAACATCATCAACAATCAAAACATCGATAGAACGCATTTTTTCTTTGAAAAGCATTACGTCATTGTTGCGAATTGATTGGACAAAGTGAAACATGAATTTTTCAGCCGAAAGATAAACAACTTTTTTGCGAGAATTATTTTCTTTAATGCTCCAAGCGATGGCTTGACCCAAATGAGTTTTACCCATGCCAACATTGCCGTGAATAAAAAGTGGAATTTTATCATCAAAAAGTTGCGGAGCATCAACGCAACCGCCAACAATTTTTGCCATTGAAAGAGCGATTTTATTGTGTTTGGTGCTAATAAAGTTTTGAAAAGTAAATTTTGGATTTAGTTCGGTTCCGTATGCGAAAATATTATCATGTTTTGATAAATTTATGACTTTATTGCCATCGTTTAAATTTTGCGGATTTGAACTTGGTAAATCAAGATTTTTATCAGATTGATTGGCGATAAAAATTGCCGAAATTTTGATAAGTTTTGGATAAAAATCTTTTAAAGAATTAATAAAGGATTTTTTGGCAAAAAATTCACGATTAATCCAGTCGCGATTTAATTTTGAAGGTGCCGAAACGATGATTTCATTGGCGGTTTGTGAAAAAACTTCAATATTTTTGAGCCATTTATCGCAAGTTTCAATGCCGATTATTTGTTCACAATTATTTATGAAATTAGTTTTAAATTGGCTAATTTCGTTGAGTGAAACTTCTGGTTGCGGATTGTTTTTGTGATTGAGTTTTTCCATTATTTTTGCTCCCAAGGTAGGTTTGAAGCCTTCCAACCATTAATCAAACCACGATGATTTTGCGAATTTAAATCGCCTTCAAAGCCGTTGATTATATTATAACATTTTTTGAATCCAAGTGTTGAAGCTAATTGTGCTGATTGGTTTGAGCGACCACCGGTGCGACATAAAAATAAAATTTCATTATCTTTATTTACTTTAGCGAGTAAATCATTGGCAAAATTTTGATTTTGTTGCATTTGAGGTAAGGTTTGCCAAGCTAAAAAAATTAAACGATTTTCAAAAGAAGATGCATTAACAACGCCAACGAAATTTAGTTCTTCGCTGGTTCTAACATCGATTAAAACTGAATTTTTTTGGTTTTTTAGCAACTCAAAAGCATTTTGAGGACTAATTTGTTCGACTGACATTTTCTTATTTAAATTAGTGGTTAGGTTTTAAAATTTTTATTAATTTAGAAATTATATTCATACAAAACTTCAATTTGGTAAAGAAAAAAATTTGATGATTTTGAAAATAATTTGCTTGACAGGCGGTCAAGCTTAAAAGAATTGAAGATTGGCAATTGTATTATTTTGTGAAGGCTCGCTTGATTGAGTCGGCGACGGTTTTTTGAGTTGAGTCCTTGAGTGGCAAAGAGTGGCAATTTGGCAAGAAATTTTTTAATTATTTTTTAAAAAATTGTCATTTTGGAATTAATATTTTTTGACGCCAACAAGCTGTAAAACAGAATTATTAATTAGTAATTATTATTGTGTTTTTTGCTATTTTTTAAAATTAAAAAAAATCCAAAAATAATTAAAGGAAAAGACAAGATTTGTCCCATTGTTATAAATTCAAAAATAAAACCGATTTGGGCATCTGGCTCACGAAAATATTCGACAATAAACCTAGAAAAACCATAGCCCGCTAAAAAAATTCCACTCAATTTTTTAGGATAATTTTTAAGATTAGTTTTAAAATAAAGAACCATTAAAATTATAAGTAAAACCAAACCTTCCAAACCAGCTTCATAAAGTTGACTCGGATGCCTTGGCAAGCCATCTGAATTAGGAAAAATAACGCCAAAATTATCAAAAGTCGGGCGACCATAAAGTTCGAGATTTATAAAATTGGCAATTCTTCCTAAAAGCAAGCCAAAAGGGGCGGAAACCGCTAAATTATCAGATAAAATCCAAAAATTTATTTTATATTTTTTAGCAAAAAGCCACATGCCAAAAATTGCTCCAAATAATCCGCCGTGAAACGACATCCCGCCTTGCCAAAAAGCAAAAATTTCGAGAGGATTTTTAAAAAAATATGATGGATTGTAAAATAAAACATAGCCAAAACGACCACCCAAAATTATTGATAAAATAGCAAAAACCATCCAATCATCGAGGGCTGTGGTGGATAAAAATTTTTGTGATTTATTGCAATATTTAAGCCACGAAAATGTAAATAAAATTCCAAAAATATAGGCTAAAGAATACCAACGAACCGTTATGAAAAAAAATGAAAAAGCAACGGGGTCAATGTTGGGTAGGGTTATAATCATGATTAATGCCTCGGAATATATTGATAAGATTGGTTTTCTTTAATGTAAATATTTTTAGGAAGTTGACCTTTTTCAAAGAAAATATCGATTGGAATACCACCGCGCGGATACCAAAATCCGGAGATTCTAAACCATTTCGGCTTAATGCAATCTATAATGTCTTTGGCGATTTGCACCGTGCAATTTTCATGAAAAGCGCCGTGATTGCGATAAGAAAATAAATAAAGTTTCAAAGATTTGCTTTCGATAATTTTATTGTGCGGAACATAATCGATAATGATGTGGGCGAAATCGGGTTGCGAAGTGATGGGGCAAATCGAAGTAAATTCGGGGCAGGTGAGTTTAATTGAATAATCGACATCGAGATGAGGATTATCAACGGCTTGAAGGATTTTTTTATCGGGCTGATTTAATTGATATTCGGTTTTCGCTCCGAGTAATAGATTATTTTTTTTAGACATAGATAAATTGATGATTGCAGATTTTATTAAATAATTTTAAATTATTATAAATATCAATTTATTCAAAAAAACATGAAAAACGCAAATAGTTTTTATCAAAAACCTAAAGATGCAGTATTAATTTTTGCTGACGGATCGAAGTTTTATGGATATGGCATTGGGCAAGAAAGATCGGAAGAGCACACGTCTGAACTCCAGTCACTCCGCGAAATCTCGTATGCC
>CAJBXX010000200.1 GCA_903959715.1 uncultured Alphaproteobacteria bacterium
GGGACATTTTATTTTGTCGTCAGGTCTGCATTCTGATACTTACATGCAATGTGCACGAGTTTTGATGGAGCCCAAAAGAGCCGAAAAATTATGCCATTCTTTGGCAAAAAAAGTGCAAGAAAAACTGGGCGAAAATTTCGCAGATATCGTCGTCGCACCAGCAATGGGTGGGGTTGTCGTTGGTTATGAATTAGCGCGTCAACTCAATTTACCAACAATTTTTTGCGAAAGAGTTAACGGAATTTTTGAATTAAGACGCGGTTTTGAACTGCCCGAAAACGCTAGAGTTCTAGTGGTTGAGGATGTTATCACCACGGGAAAATCTTCCTTGGAAACTTTTGATTTGGTAAAAAAACTTGGCGGTAAAATAGTCGCCGAAGCTTGTTTAGTCGATCGATCGGGTGATAAAAATTTAGAGCAAAAAATGGCAGTTCCGATTATTTCCTTGATGCAAATTGAAGTGCAAACTTTTGACGAAAACAATATCCCAGAAAGTTTGAAAAACCTTCCCGCGGTCAAGCCGGGGAGTAGGTTTATTAAGAGTTAAATCGTTGATATTTTAAAATAATTTTAACCTGATATTTTATAAAAAAAATCAGGTTAAATAAGAAATTTTTAAGATAAAATATTGACTTAAATTCACTTACAAACTAATATTATGATATTACTAAAATAGAAAAAAACTAGTTTAATAACATCATGATATCACTTATTACCACAGCCAAAGCACAAAAAAAATTATCCGAAAACAGTCGCTTGCAAAGATTAAATCTTCAACTAACCCAACGGGGTTTAGCTGATCGCTCTGGCGTGCCATTGCCTACTCTGCGTAAGTTCGAACAAAAAGGATTAATTTCTCTCGAAGGATTTTTAAAATTACAAATGGTTTTGGGTGGTCTTGAAAATGTCATCAAATCAATTCAGCCAAATACTACCGCATTCTCTTCAATCGATGAAGTGCTTAAAGCCAATAAAAAACCAACACGCCAAAGAGGAAATCGCAAATGAAAAATTTAGTAAAAGAAGTAAAGGTTGGTCTAAATTTTGGCGACAAAGTCATGCCAGTTGGGCGTTTGGCGATAAATAATCGTCAAATTTATTTTCAATATCAAGATTCATTTCTTGAGAAAAATTTTAATATTTCGCCATTTCACCTACCGCTAAAATCAAACATATTCAACTTTGATTATAATTTATTTGAAGGGCTTCCCGGGGTATTTAATGATAGCCTTCCTGATGGTTGGGGGCGTTTGCTTTTCGATCGCTTTGCTCGTTCGCAAGGTATTTTGCCTACCGAGATTACGCCACTCGCTCGCTTGGCACATGCTGGCTTGAATGGGCTTGGAGCTCTTATTTACGAGCCAGATTTTAGCACTAAGGAAAATAGTGACAATATTAATTTAGATAAGCTGGCAGAGCAAGCACAGGAAGTTTTAAATGGAGAATCTGTTGAAGTTTTGCAAGAGCTTTTAGCTTTAAACGGATCCTCAGCTGGAGCCCGTCCGAAGGCTTTGATAGGTTTAAATAATGATCGAAATAATATTATTCACGGCATTCATGATTTGCCTGATGAATATTCACCTTGGATCGTTAAATTTAGTAACGCACAAGATGGCTCGGATGCTGGTGCAATTGAATATGTTTATGCTTTAATGGCTAAAAAAGCTGGAATTGAAATGCCCGATATTCATTTATTTTCAGCTAAAAAAAGTGCGGGTTATTTTGCGGTTAAGCGTTTCGATCGAAATGGTAAAGAGCGTTTTCATATTCACACCGCTTGCGGATTATTACATTCGGATTTTAGAGTTCCATCGCTTGATTACGAGGATTTAATTACGCTCACATCCGCACTTTCACGCGATACTCGCGAGATTGAAAAATTATATCGTTTGGCGGTATTTAATGTCCTTGCCCATAATCGTGACGATCATTCTAAAAATTTCAGTTTTTTAATGAATCAAAAAGGCGAATGGAAACTTTCTCCCGCTTATGACTTAACTTTTTCATCTGGTCCACGCGGTGAACAAAGCACTATGATTATGGGGGAGGGGCGGAATCCTAGCATTGATCACTTGGTTAAGTTGGGGACAAAAGCTAAATTAACCAAAATACGCATTAATGAAATTATCGATCAAACCAAGACGGCGTTAGCAAGTTGGGAAGCTTTGGCGAGCCAGTTTGGCGTTTTTGAGTATAACATTGGATTGATTAGAAAGCGTATTAATTGTTTATAGAGGATTACAAATAACGGGATTAGAAGCGAAGTGACGCGGGTCGGAGGGGCAAGTCGTCTTCGAAATCAAAATGAAATTTTGATTGAGAAAAGCGACGACGCCAAGCGAAGAGAGTCCCCGTCGTGAATCTTTTTCCAAGAAAAAGATGAAACGTTTATCAACAAATGAATTCCAAAAAAACTTAAAATTTCATCGCGTATGTCGCGATTCATTCGCGACGAAGCGATTCGATATTAAGCTAAATTTGCGTAAGCAAATTTAATGCGCAGGTTCTTCGCGTAAAAAAAATAGCCTAAACGGCTATTTTTAGCGAAGAACGGGATTAGAAGCGATAGCGACGCAGTCCCAGTCGCGGAGTTGTCTTCGAATCAAAATGAAATTTTCAATTGAGAAAAGCGACGAAGCCAAGATTCATTCGCAACGAAGCGGTATTACTCATCCAGTTTCAACGCCGCTAGAAACGCACTTTGTGGAATTTCAACATTGCCTATTTCGCGCATTTTTTTCTTACCTTTTTTCTGTTTATCGAGAAGTTTTCTTTTACGCGAAATATCGCCTCCGTAGCACTTCGCCGTAACATCTTTACGCATTGCCGAAACTGTTTCGCGCGCCACAATTTTTCCGCCAATTCCCGCTTGAATGGCGATGGCGAACATTTGTCGTGGAATTAATTCTTTAAGTTTAACACAAATTGCTCTTCCGCGATTTTCGGCGCGGGTCTTGTGCGTAATGAAGGAGAGGGCGTCGACGGGCTCGGCGTTAACCATAATTGTCAGTTTAACTAATTGGCTATCTTCATAGCCATCCATTTGCCAATCAAAGCTGGCATAGCCTCGCGAGCAAGATTTCAAGCGATCGTAAAAATCATAAACAATTTCATTGAGGGGTAAGCGATAAATCAACATGGCGCGCTCGCCGACATAAGTTAATTCTTTTTGGACACCGCGTTTTTGCGTGCATAAATCAAGCACCGAGCCTAGAAATTCATCGGGCGTCATGATTGTGGCTTTGATCCAAGGTTCTTCCATTTTTTCAATTTTAGTTGGATCGGGCATCTCGGCGGCGCTATGAATTTCAGCGATTTCGCCATTGCGTAAATGCACTTTATAAACCACCGAAGGCGCCGTCGTAATTAAATCTAAATCGAATTCGCGCTCCAAGCGTTCTTGGACAATTTCTAAATGAAGTAAGCCTAAAAAGCCACAACGAAAACCGTGACCCAGCGCCGAAGAGGTTTCGGGCTCATATTCAAAACTGGCATCGTTTAAATGAAGTTTGCCCAAAGCATCGCGAAATTTTTCAAAATCGGAAGCGTCGATGGGATAAATTCCACAAAAAACTACCGGTTGATTTTGTTTGAATCCCGGAAGTTGCGTTGCGTTATCGTTGTTGGAGAGAACGATAGTGTCGCCGACTTTGCAATCCGCCACTTGCTTGATTTGCGCGTTGATAAAACCGACTTCGCCCGCTCTTAATTCTTCACAAAAAAACTTTTTTGGCGTAAAAAATCCGACGGAATCGACTTGATAAACGGCGTTCGTTGCCATCATTTTTATTTTTTGCCCCTTTTTTAAAACGCCGTCGATAACCCGCGCTAGAACGATTACGCCCATATATTGATCATACCAACTATCAATCAAAAGCGCTTTGAAATCGCCGTCGGGATTGCCTTTTGGCGCCGGCAATTTTTTGACGACGGCTTCAAGTGTTTCATGAATTCCAACGCCAGTTTTGGCGGAAACTAAAATCGCCTCGGAGGCATCGATGCCAATCACTTCTTCAATTTGTTTTTGTACTTTTTGCGGATCGGAAGCGGGGAGGTCGATCTTGTTGAGCACGGGCACGATTTCGTGATTATTATCAATCGCTTGATAAACATTCGCCAAAGTTTGGGCTTCAACGCCTTGAGTCGAATCGACCACTAAAATTGAGCCTTCGCACGCCGCCAAACAACGACTCACTTCATAGCCAAAATCGACATGACCCGGAGTGTCCATTAAATTTAACATGTAATTTTTTCCATCGTCGGCTTTGTAATTTAAGCGGACAGTTTGGGCTTTGATGGTGATTCCGCGTTCTTTTTCGATATCCATTGAATCAAGAATTTGGGCAGTCATTTCGCGTTCTTCAATGGCTCCGCATTCTTGAATTAAGCGGTCGGAGAGCGTTGATTTGCCGTGATCAATATGGGCAACAATTGAAAAATTACGAATATGCGAAAGAGTTTGAGTCATTGTTTTTATTTTATGTTAAATCATAATTTAAAATAATTTCGAGAATTTTATAAAAAATTAAAAATCTTCGATGAAAATCAAAATAAAGGTTTTATAATCGAGAAAGATTTTATAATCGATTAAACCAAAAATATATTTTAATTTTAAAAACAATCAAATTGATGTCAAATAATAAACTCCAACCAGTGCGAGGAACCAAAGATATTTTTGGCGCTGATATAAAAATTTTTAATCACATTATAAAAACCGCTCGCAAAAATTCCGAAATTTTTGGTTTTGAAGAATTGCAAAC
>CAJBXX010000201.1 GCA_903959715.1 uncultured Alphaproteobacteria bacterium
ATTCGTCACCAAAAAATATGAAATCAAAGATGATGCTTGGTCTCGATTCTTTAGCGATAAAAAAAATGAATTTTCAAAATATGAAGTCAATGGTTCTTATAAAAAAATTTCATCCGATATCGAGGTTTATGTTAGAAAAAATTAAAGTTCTTTTGGAGAAAAATATTTTTTCCAAAACTAATTCAAATAAAAAAAATTATTTAATTTCATTTGGTCTCGGAAGCTTGTTAACATTGGCTTTTGCACCTTTTGATTTATTTATTTTTTGTCCAATTTCTTTGTCATTTATTTATTTAATTATCGATAAAGAGCATAATTTAAAACAAGTTTTTTGGCGTAGTTTTTTCTTTTGTTTTGGTTTTTTTGTTTGCGGAATTTATTGGATTTGTAATTCACTTTTAGTCGATGTTGCAAAATATGCTTGGTTAATTCCATTCGCAATCACTCTTATTCCTGCTTTGATGGCGTTTTATTTCGCTGGGATTTGTTATATATATAAATTATTAATAAAGCAGTTTTCAATAAGTTTTACTTATAAGAAAATTATTTTCTTTAGCATTTTTTGGCTAATTTTTGAAGTTGTTCGTTCCAATTTATTTACTGGTTTTCCGTGGAATTTACTCGGTTATGTGTGGTTGTTCAACATCAATTCTGCTCAAGCTTCAAGCGTCTTTGGCGTTTATGGCATGAGTTTTTTTGCCTGTTTAATTTCGTTAACTCCAATTTTATTTTTCCAAAAAAATAATCACTTTAGAAATAAAATTTTTGGATTTTTTTTAATATTTTTATTTTTTGCCAATTATTTTTTTGGAGTTTTTTATATCGACAAAAATTATCCAAAAAATTTACAACATTTAGCAAAATTGCGCTTAGTTCAAGCCAATATTTCACAAAAAGATAAATGGCTTGATGAAGAGAAATATCAAAATTTTCAAAATCATATTGAGCTTACAAAATCAAAGCCTCTTGATGGAATTGATGCGGTAATTTGGTCGGAAACTTCGATTCCTTTTGCCGTTGATTCAAATGATTCTGCGGTGGTTCAAAATCTTTTGCCGGCAATTCCGCGTAGCGGTTATTTGTTAAGTGGAGCTTTGCGTTTCGAAAATAAAGGCGATGGAGATTTTAAAATCTGGAATAGCATGTTTGTTTTTAATGAATATTCGGTGCAAAATTATTACGACAAAAGGCATTTAGTGCCGTTTGGCGAATATGTTCCGCTTCACAAATATTTATCTTTTTTGTTTATTGACGATGTTGTTGATAAAATTACCGGAGGCGGAAGTGGCTTCAGTGAAGGCGAGGGCGACAAAATGATTGCACTAAAAACTCCCTCGCAAAATAATTTATCCTTCAATCCATTGCTCTGTTATGAAGTAATTTTTTCGCGCGAAGTTATTGATAAAAATAAAATTCCTGATTTTTTTGTGAATTTAACCAACGATTCTTGGTTTGGTTTGTCGACGGGGCCTTATCAACATTTGCAAACCGCGAGAATGCGTTCGATTGAATATGCTCGCCCCTTAGTTCGCGTGGCACAAACTGGAGTCAGTGCCAATATTAATCATTTCGGAGAAATTGTTGATAAAATTGTGCTTAATCAAAAAGCCATTATCGATGTTGATATTTATAAAAATGAATTCCTAACAATTTATGCTAAATATTCGCAACTTCCCACAGCAATAGTTATAATTTGCTTGTTATTATTTATTATTATTTAGAAATAAATTTGTATCTGAAATTATTTTATTAATATCAAACATTTTAATTTGATATTTTTCAAACAAAGACAGCATTTTGGTAGGGTCTCCAACATAATCATCGCTTTGATTTTGTGAGTTATGATTCGGCGTAATTATTTCACAATTAAATTTTAAAATCTCGCTAATTTTTTTTGCCAAATCTTTAATTTCGATTTTGTGTGGTGAAGAAATATCAAAAATCAAAGGAGTTTCTTTGTTTTTATCGATTAGCCATTTAAAAAATAAATCGATTAAATTTTCTACATGAACATAAGATCGAAAAACATCATTATTGGCATTAATTATAATTTTTTTATTTGTCTTAACTTGAATAATAATATTGCTTAAAGCATAATCTTGAGGCTTATTAATAAAGGGTCCGCCGATATTAAAAATTCTTGGAATCATGATGTTAAAATTATATTTTTTTGAGAGTTCTAAAAAATATAGTTCGTCATCAATTTTATTTTTGGCGTAAAGATTTTTTTGGTTATAAATTGCTCCTGAAGATGGAAAAATAAGTGAATCGATGCGATAATTTTTTATAATCTTGCCTAAAGAATCATTAATATTTTGGCAATTTTTATTAAATTCATCGCCACTTAAAATTGCTAATTTATCTTTTGTGGCATAGCCATAATGTAAAATTATATAAGTTTTATTTTTATCGAAACTATATGAATAATCATAAGTTTTTATAGAAA
>CAJBXX010000202.1 GCA_903959715.1 uncultured Alphaproteobacteria bacterium
AACAAAAAAGAAAAAGGTACCAGGTTACTTTTGATTTTAGATACAAAAAATCAATCCATCGAATCCCCTCTCCCCACTTGTGGGGAGAGGGCTAGGGTGAGGGGTTTTTAATTTAAAATCAAATCAAGAAATTGTTTTTTTAGATTTATATTTTGATAAAAATAGTCTTTATAAATATTACTCAGCTAGCTTTAATAATTTTTTTAATTCATCAATTTCTGTCTGCTTTGAAGAGATTTTGTAAAATCTTTTATTCCAAAGATCCTGAGTTTCCGCGAAAGATATTGTTACACGATAATCATCTAATTTTTTAGCTTTAAAAAACTGAGAAAAGTGCCCCGCTATTTGGGTTACAACCAATACCAATTCTTCAATAGAGCCTTTTATCATTTCGGGAGCAAAGAAGGGTCCACAATAAAAATCTCCTTCAGGAATTGGCTTAAGCATGACAAAAGAGGTGGGAGTAGGGTGGGTTCCTAATTCGCATAATCTTTCATAATGCTGATGGCGTTTTTTATTTTCAAAACCATCGCGATCATCCAATTTTATTCTTATTTCAGTAGGGCTAAATTTTCCCCCCTGTTTTCTAGTTTTTTTGTCGTTTTTATTCCACTCCTTTATCAAAGCATTGTCGGTACTAAAATAATCTAGCAAAAACATCGTTTCAAGTAAACTGCGTTTTACCGAAATTGAGGCATGATAATATCCCGATAAAATCAGTTTTAATGCTGAGGCAGATTGGTTGAAGATTTGCAAACCTAGTATTTGAATGGTTTTTTGTTCATCGTTTTCAGACTCATATTGCCCGGAAAAATAATCTATTAAATCCATTGATTTTTCGATCATGTGAATATGAAATGAAAGAATTTCGTTGGATTGAATGTGGTCAATATTTTGAGTCCTTACAAGTTCTTCCGCTTTATGTAAATGATGAATTTTTGGAAAGTTATTTGTTTTTATCATAAATTTTTTATAAATATTTTCCACTTAATCAAACGCTTTCAATGATAGCGGGGAGAGGAAAAAGGTACCAGGTAACTCTTAATTCTTAGCGAAACTTTGGTCTCGCTAAGAAAAATTACTAAGACTGTACTCGCCTTCGGCGAGTAAAGTTTTTTTGGACAGGGTGAGATGGCGTTCATAAATTTTTTTTTCAAAAAATTTATTCTCTTGCAATTTTTATATTTTTCTAAGCGAAACTTTGGTTTCGCTAAGAAAAATTATTGCAATTGTACTCGCCTTCGGCGAGTTGCAGATCGCAATATTTTTGTAAACTCGCAAGCTCGTTAACAAAAATTATTGCTTCTGTGATTCGCAAATCCTATAAGCAGATTTGCTCACCCTAACGGGCGCTATCGCTTCCTTCGGTCGCTTTCGCGTCCAATTTATTAAAAAACGAATTCGTTTTTTAATAAATTGTCGAACTCACGAACCGTGAGTAACGAACTCACACTGTTCGCAATGCGGACAGGGTGAGATGGCGTTCGCTTCGCTCACTTGAAATCTTCAAGATTTTTCTAGATTCACTTCGTTCATCAAGAAAAATTACTAAGATTTTCGAACTCACGAACCGTGAGTAACGAACTCACACTGTTCGCAATGCGGACAGGGTGAGATTACTCGCCTTCGGCGAGTTGCAGATCGCCTAATTTTCTAATTCGCCATCGTTAAAACTCTGGCTCATAAGAAAATTAACGGCTCCTGTCGAACTCACGAACCGTGAGTAACGAACTCACACTTTCCACCAATAAAAAAAGCCAGCTTTTGGCTGGCTTTTTTTATTGGCGGACAGGGTGAGATTCGAACTCACGGTACATTGCTGCACGGCAGTTTTCAAGACTGCTGCCTTAAACCGCTCGGCCACCTGTCCATATAGAAAATGTTGTATTAGTTAGAATTAACCATTTTTTTGGAAGAAATCTGAATTAAAGATAATTTTCTAAAATTATTTCGCAAGGTGAAATTTATAAAAATAAATCTTTTATAATCAAAATTAGCAATGAAAAATTATTTTTTCTTAACTTAAATAATTAATTTTGAAATAAAAAAATATTTATGAAGAAAATAAAAACTTTTTATTCTGAATTATTATAAATGATTAAAAGTAGTTGATGGTGATTATATTCTAACTGCAAGATTTTGTGATTTTAAATATTGTTTTGCTTCTTGAACCGAATGAGTTTTGAAGTGAAAAATTGACGCCGCTAAAACTGCCGAGGCACCAGATTTCAAGCCACTCGCAAGATGTTCTAAAGTGCCGACTCCACCCGAGGCAATTAATGGAATATTGATGATTGAAGAAATTTTTTTGATTAAATCTAAATCATATCCCGACTTAGTACCATCTCGGTCCATCGAGGTTAATAAAATTTCTCCAGCGCCTAATTTTTGGGCTTCGATTGCCCAATTTACGGCGTCAAGACCGGTTGCCATTGAGCCACCGCGCGTAAAAACTTCGTAATTTCCTGCCGAATTTTTTTTGACATCGATCGCGACAACAACGCATTGTGCACCGAATTTGCGTGAAGCATCGGTAATTAATTGTGGATTTGCGATCGCCGATGAATTTATCGAAACCTTGTCGGCTCCGCATTTTAAAAGGGTCGAGAAGTCTTCAATTTTATTAACTCCGCCACCGACCGTGAAAGGAATAAAACATTTTTCGGCAACTTTTTTAACCATTTCAAACATGGTTGAGCGATTTTCTTTTGAAGCGTTGATGTCGAGAAAACATAGCTCATCGGCTCCGGCTTGATAATAAAATTGGGCTTGGGAAATTGGGTCGCCGGCATCCGCCAGATTTTCAAAATTTATACCTTTAACAACTCTTCCATCTTTAACATCGAGGCAAGGAATTATGCGATATTTCAACATTACATCATCCTATTTAAAACATCATTTCCTGGTTTGTCAAAAAAACGATGGCGAATTACGGCAAGAATATGAATCACGATTAAGCCTAGAAGCGTAAAGGCGGAAAGCTCATGGGCTTCTGAAAAAAATCCGGCAATTTTAAAATTTGCTTCAAAAAAATTCGGCAATTCGATGGCAAAAAGTTTAACCGGATAGCCCGCAAAGCTTGACATTAAATAGCCCGAAAGTGGCGTTGTAATCATTAAAAAATATAAAACAAAATGACCAAATTTTGCCAATTTTTTTTCAAGAGCGGAAATAGCGAAGGGTAGGGCTGGTGTGCGAGTTAAAAGGCGATTTGTAATGCGTAAAAAAACTAAAATTAAAACTACGACACCGAGAGATTTGTGAAGATTATAAACGACAAGACGATTGGCGGAATCTTCGTCAAGAAAATCGCTCATATAAATTCCAAGCCCAAGTAAAAAAATTATTAAAAGTGCCATGACCCAATGAAGGATGCGAGAAGTTAAAGCGTATTTCATAGTGTTTAGTTTAGGTTTAAATTATATTGTTCTTTTTTGTTCTACGATTTCATAGCATTCAATTATATCTTTTTCTTTGAGATCTTCAAAATTTTCAAAAGCGATACCGCATTCAAAGCCGTTCTTGACTTCTTTGGCATCTTCTTTGAAGCGTTTTAAAGTTTTCAAAGTGCCGTCATGAATAACGACATTATCACGCAATAAACGAGCCTTGCCATTTCTTTTGATTAAGCCGTCAATCACGAAGCAACCCGCCACTTTGCCGGCGTTGGTGATTTTGAAAATTTGACGAATTTCGGCTTGACCGAGATATTCTTCATTTTTAAGTGGAGTTAATAATCCGGAAAGTAAGAGTTTCAAATCATCGACTAAATTATAAATGATTGAATAGTAGCGAATTTCCACGGCTTTGGCGGTGGCGAGCTCTTTGGCGGAAAGATTGGCACGAACATTGAAGCCAATGATTATCGCTCCCGAAGCGGTAGCAAGACTAACATCGCTTTCGCTAATTCCACCAGTTGCGGAATGAATAATTTTAATGGCAACTTCGTCGGTGCTAAGTTTGGAAATCGTGCCGGCGATTGCTTCAACCGAGCCATGAACATCACCTTTGATGATAATATTTAAATATTTTAATTTGCCTTTTCCGGATTCTCTGAAAATGTCAGAAATTGATTTGGCAGAATTTTTTAAAGCTTTTAATTCTTTTTCTTTGCGTAAACGATAAGAAATAATTTCGCGAGCTTGTCGTTCTTCATCGACTTCAACGAATTTATCGCCAGCATTCGGAGCGCTGTCGAGACCTAGAACCTCAACGGGAACTGAAGGTGTGGCAGTTTTTATATGTTTGCCATTATCATCATTCATTTTGCGAACTTTGCCGTAAGAAGTGCCGACGACGACAAGGTCGCCAACATCTAAAGTGCCTTTTTGCACTAACATTGTGGCGACGACTCCACGGGCTGGATCAACTCGTGATTCAATAACGACACCACTTGATTTGCCACGATATGGAGCTTTAAGCTCAAGAAATTCGGCTTGTAGTAAAATCGCTTCTTCGAGTTTATCGAGATTGGTTTTAGCTTTGGCGGAAACCGAAATAAACATTACATCGCCACCTAAATCTTCGGAAATAATTTGATGACTTAAAAGTTCATTTTTTACGATTTGTGGATTTGCCCCCGGTTTATCGATTTTATTGACCGCGACGATGATTGGAACATTTGCCGCTTTGGCATGATTAATGGCTTCAATTGTTTGTTCTTTAACGCCATCATCGGCTGCGACTACGAGAACGACGATGTCGGTCACATTTGCTCCGCGTGAACGCATTTCGGTAAAGGCTTCGTGCCCTGGAGTATCGAGGAATGTAATAAATTTATGATCCTTGGTTTGAATGCGTGAAGCGCCGATATGTTGAGTAATACCACCATGCTCGCCCGAAGCTACATCTGTGGTGCGAAGCGCGTCAAGCAATGAAGTTTTACCGTGATCGACATGCCCCATGATTGTTACGACAGGAGCGCGAGGCAATAATTCGAGATCTTCGCCAGCGATATTTTCTAAAACATTTTCAACATCGGAATGCGAAACCCTTTTGCTGGTATGTCCAAATTCATTGACAATAATTTCGGCAGTTTCGGTATCTATCGCTTGATTGCTGGTCACCACCATGCCCATAGTAAATAATTTTTTGACAACATCTCCCGCCTTCTCTGACATGCGTTCTGCGAGTTCGGAAACCGTAATTAATTCTGGTAAATTAACTTCGCGGGCAACTTTTTTATATTCTTTTGGTTCTTCTTTTATGTGGATTTTATGTTTTTTGCGACGCGAAAAACCGAAATCATCATCGCCATCTTCCGAATTAATGATGTAAGTAAGTTTTCGAGAATTAAATTTTTGCTCTTTAACATCTTTAATATTTGGTTTTTTGCGCGCCTCTTCTTCTTGAAAAACTTTGGTTTGGGTATTTTGAAAAAAAGGTTTTTTGAATTTTTTCTTGTCGCTTTCTGCTTTATCTTTTTCGATTTGTTCTTTTTCTTTTTTACGCTTTTCTTCAAGCAATTTTTCTCGCTCTTCCTTTTGTTTATTAGCGATTTGAAGACTTTGCTTGATTTTATTGCGTACATCAAAACCGTCAAGTTTTTCATCGGAAGTTGTCATTGAAGAATTAATTTTTACTTCTTCGACGGGCAATTTTTTTTCATGTAAAATTTCTTCTTGCGGAATTTCTTCGATAATGTTTTCTTCAGGTAAAGATTCTGGTTTTTCTTGATTTTTAGTTTCGTTTTGACGATTTTCTTTAGTAATTTTGCTTAAAATTTCGTGAGTTTTTATGTCGCTTTCAGAAAATTTTGAAGAATCCTTTGAAATGGCTTGCATTCTGGCTTCAAGCTCATTTTTGTTTAAATCTTTTGAATTTAATTTTAACGAATCTTTTTGTGGATTTTTTCGACCCTTGATAGTTACTTGAACCGAATTAGAAGTTTTTTTATTGCTTGAGTTATTGGATGTGGTGTTGGAATTATTTATAACCGAAGGCGACAGCTTTAGAGTAAGCTTTGAGCGGGTTGGATTATTGTTATTTTTATCGGTCATTATTAAAAAATTAAATTTTTAGTTAGTATAATTCATAAAATTATGAATTTTTTTGTAAATATTCTTCTGCACGGCGTTTAATTTCTTTGGCAATATCTTCATCAAAACCTTGAATTGAAGAAATGTCAGAAATATCAGCGTCAACAATTGACTCAACATTCAAGAAACCTTCAGAAGCAAGTAAACTAGCGATCATATCTTCAACATCAAGAGCTTCAATGAATAATTTAGAAGCTTGATTGAATTCTGCTGTTCTGCGAGCTGATTCTTGGTCGTCGGTCATCACATCAATTTTAAAACCAACTAATTTTGAAGCCAATTTAACATTTTGTCCACCGCGTCCGATTGCAAGGCTAAGTTGATCTTCGGCGACAACAACTTCGATTAAATTATTTTCTTCATCGACTACGACTTTACTAACTTTGGCAGGCGTTAAAGAGCTAATCACGAGTTCAGCGATATTTGGAGACCATTTGATGATATCAATTTTTTCGCCACGCAATTCAGAGCTCACCGATTGGACTCTGCTTCCGCGAATGCCAATGAAAGAGCCGATAATATCGATGTCATCGCGACGAGAATAAATGGCGATTTTAGCACGAGAGCCAGCGTCGCGAGCGACCGCCTTGACTTCAATATTGCCGTCATTTAACTCCGGAACCTCTTGTTCAAAAAGCTTGACCAAAAATTGTGGGTGAGTTCGTGATAAAAATATTTGAGCACCAAAAGATTCTTTGCGAACATCTTCGATGTAGCAACGAATGCGGTCGCCAACGCGGAAATTCTCGCGAGCGATCAAGCCACTTTCGTGAATTACTGCTTCAAAACCATCGACATCCATGACGATATTTTTCAAGCCAACTTTTTTGACCGAAGCACTCACGACATCGCCGATGCGATTTTTAAATTCATTATATTCTTTATTTTTTTCGGCTTCTTTGACTTTACGAATTATTTCGTTGCGGGCAACTTGGGCAACGACGCGATTGAGATCAATTGGTGGAAGTTCTTGAATCACATGCTCTCCAATTTCAGCGTCAGGATTATCTTTTTTGGCAATTTTAATAGTGATTTTGCTTCTAACATCAAAATCTTCAATATCATTATCAACAATTTGTAGTTTGTTATAAAGTTTAATTTGCCCACTTTTTTTGTCGATTCGGCATTCAATATCAAGGTTACCGCCGTATTTTTTCTTGGCAGCCAGCTTGATTCCTTCTTCCATTGCTTCAACAACCTCTTGAAGAGTGATACCTTTTTCATGCGCAATATTTTCGGCAACCAGCAATATTTCTTTGTTGCCCATGATAGTTAGATTACTTGCCATAATTTATTAGTTTAATTAAATTAAAATTAATTGTTGATTTAAAATGAAACTTTAAGCCTATATGAGATGAGATTTCATAATAATAAAAATATCAAAATTTAAATCAAGAACTTTAAAACAATAATTGTATTTTTTAATATTGCATTGACCAAGATCAAGAATATTAAAATTTCCATTCTTTTCTTATAAAATGGCAAGTATAGCCGTCAGGATTGGCTTGAAGATAGTTTTGATGGTATTTTTCAGCCTTAAAAAATTTTTTAGCGGGAGAAATTTTAGTTTGAATTTTTGATTTATGAATTTTTAATTCCTCAATTTTTTGAATAATATTTTCGGCTTTTTGTTTTTGCTCTTCATTAAAATAAAAAATTTCCGAACGATATTGAGTCCCGACATCATTTTGTTGGCGATTAAGCTGGGTTGGATCGTGAATCGTAAAGAAAAATTTTAAAATTTTTTCAAGTGAAGTTTTAGAATTATCAAAAATTATTTTTACGGTCTCGGCGTGCCCAGTTAAGCCAGTTGAAACGGTTTCATAAGTTGGATTTTCGCCAAAACCACCACTATAACCAACTTCGGTTTCAAGAACTCCTTCAAAATTTGCAAAGAGCTCTTCAACGCCCCAAAAACAACCGCCGGCGAGCAAAATTTGCTCTTGATTCGATGAATTTTTAGCAAAATTTGGCAAATTTTTAGCAAAAATTTCAGTAGAAAATAGCATAAAAAATATTAAAAATTTAAAGATTTTATTTTTCATCAATTTGTTTTTCCAATTTTTTAATTTGATGTTTTTGTTTGATGTTTTTAATGGTCGATTTAAGCATTTTATTAGAGTAAATCATCACTGCCGTTAAGAGCCCAAGAGCATAGAAAGCAAGCATCAAAAAGAATATACGAGTTTGAATTTTTTCAAAGGGCAATGGATAAAAATTAACTTCAATAATTTCGCGATTATTTATCATGAAAATAATCACCAAAATTAATATTAAAGAGACTAAAATTTCCTTGATTGACTTTAAAATATTTTTTATAAATTTCATAAATTAACAATTTTTTAATAAGATTTTTTCAAGTTCTAAGTCAAATTCTACTTTAATTTTAAACCAAGCTTCGAAGCCTATCAGAGCTTGCTCAATCAACATTCCAATGCCGGTAATTATTTTTAAATTAAGCGTTTCGGCTTGTTTTAAAATATCAGTAATCAAAGGTTTGTAAACTATATCGTAAACCATGGCAGATTTTTTAGCATTAGAAATATCAATATCAAGCTTTGATTGATTTATCATGCCAAGTGAAGTGCTATTGATGATTAAATCAATTTCAGGCAAAAAATCAAAATTTTTTTTCAAGGGGACGAATTCTAATTCAACTAAATTCTGTTGAGAAAAATTTTTAAAATCTTCGATTAATTTTAAAGCTTTTTCATGATCACGATTGGTGATAAAAATTTTTGCAACTTTTTGTGAAATTAGGCTGTAAATTATGGCGCGCGAGGCTCCGCCGGCACCAATTACGAGGCATTTTTTGTTAGATAATTGATAATTTGGACAATGATTATAAAAGTTTTTTATGAAACCGTCGGCATCGGAATTATGTCCAAAAAATTTGCCATTTTGCAAAATAATTACGGTGTTAACGGCTTTGGTAATTTGTGCAGTTTTGCTAAGGTGAGAGCATAAATTATAAATTTTTTCTTTGTGCGGAATCGTTATATTAAATCCAGATAATTGTTGTTGATCAACAAGATTTTTTATCGATTCTTCAAAATTTTCGTTAGGAATTGCGAACGCTTCATAGGTTCCATTAATTTTATACTTTTTTAAATAAAAATTATGAATTGTTGGTGATAGTGAGTGAGATATTGGAAATCCTACAACCCCAGCTTTAATTAATTTTTTTGAATTGGAATTTATAAGAGAATTTTTCACTAATATTTATTCTTTTTTATCGGTTGCGGCCTCTTGTTTTTGCGCTTTCAAGGAAGCATAATCAGGCATATAAGGCTCTTGATGAGGAATTTGAATTTTTGGTAAAAGTCGAGTGGTGAAAAATTTATCATCAAAATAGGTGATTTTTTTACATTTAACTGGTGGTTGCGATTCGATCAAGAGAATTTGTTCGTCGCGCGGAAGTTGAATAACTTCTTGTGGCAATATTAGGGCGCGTTGAACATCGGAGACATGAAGCGATCGTGCACCTGGGTTTAAATCGAGATATTTCGGTTTGTTGTAAGAAATTTGCGTTGCAGTTTTGTTGCCGACTAATTGTGAAATCAAATTGGCGGTTTCCATGTTGTTGGCCGCGAAAGTTATGCGATAAGTTGAGTTTGATAAAAATGAGTTCATGCCACTTTCTTCGTAAATTCCTTTGAGCTGTTCGGTATCTTGAATAATTAAAAATAAACGAACGCGATAACCGCGGAAATAGGCGATGCCCGCTAAAAATTGTTCCATTTTGCCGAGAGTTGGGAACTCATCCATCATTAACAATACGCCGAATTTTTCATTGGGGCGGGGCATTTTGGCGGTAAAAAACGACGCCGCTTGTTGATAAAACATACCCATTAAAGGTTTTAATCGCGAAATGTTATCTGGAGTCAAGCCAATATAGGCGGTGTGCGGAGAGATTTTAAATTCATGTAAATTAAAATCCGAAGTAGCCGTGGTGGTGTCGATTAATGGGTTTGCCCAAAGCTCAAGCGATGAGTTGGCTGTAGAGGTAACGGAACCGCGTTCTTTGTCGGGTTTTTGTAAATAAGAGGCAATATTCATGTAAGAAACGGGATGAATTTTTTTACCCATAGTGTCGAGGACAACCGCCAAATTATAAACAACATCGTCATTTCTTAGAGTTCGCACAACTTCACCAAGAGTGCAGGGACGGTCTTCGGCGGCGACTAAAAATAACATGATACCAGCTAAAAGTGAACGAGCTTCATTTTGCCAAAATTCTTGTTCGGGCAATAAAAAATTACAAATTTTTTGCACATCATCGACCATTTGCCCAGGTTTAGTGCTGATCCAATCCATGGGGTTGTAGCAATGGCTGACTCCATCGGGATCGGCGGGGTTCCATAATAAAACTTTTTGCTTTAAGTTTTTGCGACGCCAACCAGAAGTTAATTCGTAGTTTTCAAGTTTAATATCATGAACAATAACTGAATCAGTCCAAAATAATAAATTAGGAATTACGAAGCCCACACCTTTACCAGAACCTGTCGGAGCGAATAATAAAATATGTTGATAGCCTTCGGCGATTAAAAGTTCGTTGCGAAATTTGCCAAGTAAAACTCCGGTTTTGGCGCGTAATCCCATTTTTTTAATCTCGGAATCGCTTGCCCAATGAGCATCGCCATGAATTGATTCGGGTTTTTTAAAAGGTCGCCAATCCATGATTGGAGCGCGGAAAATCCATGCGACTGTCAATAAAAATAAATAAGGAATTAATGTCGCTAACCATAATTTTAAAATAAAGCCATTACCACTTTTTAAAGTAAGGCTACTGTGTTTTTGAAAATAAAATTTCCAATAATACACCATGTTTTTATGAATGGCGATGAATTGATTAACGATGTCTTTGGAAAAAAAAGCATCAATGGTGCTAAAATTTTTTGAGGTGCCGAATAATAATAAAATTCCCGAAATATAATAGCAAATAGCAAGAAGAAAAATGCCTATTATGGCAATTGTTGAGAAGTTGCGAAAGCTTCTGAGTAATGGATTATCGGCAACTGAATCTGACATTTATTTTGTGGACTTTATTTGATAATTTAAAATTTATTTTAGCTATTTTTATAAAAATATTTAAAATAAATCAATCAAAAAGTTATTTTATTTTTAAAAAATATTTTAAGAATTAGTGGGTAAAAATATCAATAGTTGGAAAGCCTTGCAAATCAAGCTCAACACGAGTTGGTAAAAAATTTACGCAAGCTTGAAAAATTTCAAAACGATTTTCGCGAATTAACATTTTGGTAAGTTTTTCTTTTAAAGCGTGGAGATAAAGCACATCGGAAGCTGCATATTCAAGTTGTTTTTCGGAAATTTCGCCATTGCCCCAATCCGAACTTTGTTGTTTTTTTGAAATTTCAACCCCAAGTAATTCTTCGCAAATTGATTTTAAACCGTGAGAATCTGTGTAAGTTCGAATCAAGCGGGATGCTATTTTAGTGCAATAAATGTTTTTAATTTCGACATTTAAATAATGTTTTATCGCGGTTAAATCGAAGCGGGCAAAATGAAAAATTTTTTGAATTGATTCGTCGCTTAAAATTTTTTTAAGATTTAAAGCGTCATATTTATTTTGCTCAAATTGAACGACATGAGCATTGCCATCACCACCAGATATTTGTAAGAGGCAAAGGCGATCACGAAGAATATTTAAACCCATGGTTTCGGTATCAATTGCCACTGATTTGGTAAAATTTACATTGGCGGGAAGATCGTTTTTGTGAAAAAAAATTGTCATTTTTGTTTAAAAATAATGTTAAGTTTTTAATAATTTATTTTATTAATTTTTCTAAAAAATTCTCGTTAAAATTCGGTAAAACCGAATTAATTTCAAGCATTTCCGCCATTTCGCCATTGCAATGCAAAACTAAATCGCAACCCGCTTCGAGAATTGCCTTGGTTTTGATGGCAAAGCTTTGGGTAAGAGCTTTCATCGAGACATCATCGCTCATTAAAATATTGGCAAAACCGATTTCATGACGAATTAAATCGATGGCTTTTTTTGAAATTGTGGCACAATTATTTTTGTCGATGGCGTTATATAAAATATGCGCCGTCATCGCAAATTTTTGATTATTTAAAATTTTAAAAGGAGCGAAATCAATATCGCGAAGTTCTTGAATTGAAGCATCAACGATTGGAAGTTCTAAATGGCTATCGCAAGCACCGCGTCCGTGTCCTGGAATATGTTTGATGACGGGATAAACCTCGCAACTTAAAAGCCCGTTACACACTTCGATGCCAAGGTCGGCGACCTGTTTGGCATTTTCACCAAAAGCACGATCACCAATTACTTTATGAGTTTTTGGATTTAGAACATCAAGGACCGGGGCGCAATTAACATTAATTCCAACTTCAACCAAATCGCGAGCGATTTTAGCGTAATTTTCAAACAATTCTTGCTTGGCATTTTGCGGATTTTGTTGATAAAGATCGGCAAAATATTTGCCGGCTGGATAGGCATTCCAGATTGGTGGAGCAAGTCTGGCGACTCTTCCGCCTTCTTGGTCAATTAAAATTAAAACTTCGCCTTCCATAAGTTCGCGAAGTGAATTGGTCAAATTTTTTAATTGAATTTTATCGACGATATTGCGTGAAAATAAAATGAAACCGAGACAAGAATTTTTGGAGAAAAAATATTTTTCTTCATCATTTAATGAAGTGCCTTTGATGCCGTAAATGACTGGTTTAAAGAGCTTTTTATTATTTGCAATTTTTTGTAAAAGTTGCGACATTTTAAAGAATACCTTTAGTTGAATTTACGGCGTTTTTTTTGCGTTCATCGATTGAAATTGCTTGACGAAGTGAGCGCGCAAAGGCTTTAAAACAAGATTCGATAATGTGATGGTTGTTGGTGCCGTAGAGGTTTTCAATATGCAAATTGCAACCAATTGCTTGTGAAATTGCGAAAAAAAATTCACGAAATAATTCGCAATCCATTTCACCAATTTTATCGCGTTTAAATTCGACATTAAAAATTGGATAGGCGCGACCAGATAAATCAAGGACCGAACGCGTAAGGGTTTCATCCATTGGGACATAGCTATGACCAAAGCGAGTAATGCCAATTTTTTCGCCCAAAGCTTTTTTGATGGCTTCGCCAATGGCGATTCCACAATCTTCAACCGTGTGGTGAAAATCAATGTGCAAATCGCCAATGGCTTCAATTTTAAGATCAATTAAACTGTGATGAGAAAGTTGCTCAAGCATGTGATTAAAAAAACCAATGCCAGTTGAAACCGCGTAAATTCCAGTTCCGTCGAGGTTGATTTCGACTTTAATTTTTGTTTCTTTGGTGTTGCGTTCAATTGAAGATTTACGCATTGTAAATTATTTTTTTAAGTTTTCGACAACAAAATCCCAATTAACCAAATGGTTTAAGAAGGTGTCAATGTAAGTCGGACGAGCATTTTGAAAATCAAGATAATAAGCGTGCTCCCAAACATCCATTGTCATCAAAGGTTTGGCAGAAGTAGTTAAGGGAGTTTCGGCGTTACCAGTTTTTACAACTTTTAATTTGCCGGCATCGAGAACTAACCAAGCCCATCCAGAGCCGAATTGAGTGGCTCCAGCGTTTTTAAATTCAGTTACGAAATTTTCGTAAGATCCGAAATCAGTTTCAATTTTTTGTAAAATTTCGCCACTCGGTTTGCCACCGCCATTTGGTTTCATTGAATGCCAATAAAAAGTGTGATTCCAAACTTGAGCCGAATTGTTAAAAATGCCAGCTTTGGATTTATCGTTGGCGGAAATTTTAATGATTTCTTCAAGAGATTTGTTGGCTAAATCCGTTCCAGCAATCAGGTTGTTAAGGTTGGTGATGTAGGCTTGATGATGTTTGCCATAATGATAATTAATGGTGTTTTCAGAAATGTGTGGTGCAAGAGCGTTTTTGCCATAAGGCAATGTTGGTAATTCAAAAGGCATGTTTTTTCTCCCAAAAATATTTTTTGTTAAAATTGTGTTGTGCGACAAAGCTTTGATTTTACAAGCGCCAAGCATTAAAATTGGCGAAAGTGTTAAAGCTTTGATGAATTTTCTTTTTGACATTTTCATAAATTTAATCTTAATTTTTATGCTTTGGCATGTCAATTTTATTTTTTAAATTTTTTAATTTGAAGAATTTTTTATAAATATTTTTTAAAATAATGAGAATAGCACATATAATTTTAACCTCACAAAATGGCGGAGCGGAGCAGGTTTTTATTGATTATATCCGGCTTTTAAAAAATATTGGTCACGAAAATTTTGCGATTATAAAAAACGATGCTCCTTATTTTTCAAAATTAGAAAATTTGCAAATCAAAACTCAAAAAATTTCTAATAATTTTGGTTATCATGATTTTTTAGCGATAAAAAAAATTAAGGATTTTATTGTAGAAAATAAAATTGATGTTTTAATTGCCCACGCAGGAAAATCAATGGTTCTAGCCCATAAAGCTCTTAAAAAAATTATCAATAAAAAAGTTATTTTGGTGGCAGTTAATCATAGTTATAATATCAAAAGATCTTTGTGTGCCGATTTAATTTTTTCGGTAAATAAAGAAATTTTTTTCAAAACAATTGATAAAAAAAGAAGTCCTGAAAATAGTTTTGTAATTTATAACGGCATTGATTTATCGTGCTTTGAGCCGAATTTTGGCGATTATAATTTTACAAATAAATCGCCAATTATTTTAGGGGCAATTGGTCGTCTTAGTAATGAAAAAGGTTTTGATTATGCAATTGAAGCTTTAAAAGTTTTACAAAAAAATTCTACAAAAAAAATAATTTTAAAAATTGCCGGAACGGGCGAAGAAATGAATAATTTGCAAAAAAAAGTTAAAGAATTGAAACTGGAAAATAGCGTTGAATTTCTTGGTTGGATCGGGGATTCAAAAGATTTTTTTTCGCAAATTGATATTTTTATTTTGCCCTCAAAAAATGAAACTTTTGGCCTAGTAATTCTTGAGGCGATGAAATATTGCAAGCCGATAATTGCCACTAATTGTGATGGTCCAAAAGAGATTTTGCGTCATGAAATTGAAGGCTTGTTGATTGATTTAAAATCGAGTGAAAGCGTTGCAAATCAAATTGCAAAAAATGTTGAAAAATTAATTTCTGATGAAAAATTTGCGAATGATTTAGTAAAAAATTCTTATCAAAGATTAAATTCACGATTCTCTTTTAAGGTGCTTGAAAGCTTGCTTGCCGAGATTTTTAAAAAATAAATTAACCCCAAAAATTATTTACCGAAAAATCAATTTTTAAATCAACATCAAGTTTAAAAGCATTTGACATTTCTTGTGTTAAAATATTTTTAACCATATCAACTTCATCAGGAGTGGCTTCAATCAAGAGTTCATCATGAATTTGCAAAATTAATTTTGATTTTAAATTTTGTTTTAAAAATTGTTGATGAACGCGAATCATCGCCTTTTTAATAATATCAGCGGCACTACCTTGAATTGGCGCGTTAATGGCTTGGCGCTCAGCTTCTTGACGAATAATAGGATTTTTATTATTAATTTCTTTGATAAAACATTTGCGTGAAGAAATGGTTGAAACATAGCCGTTTATTCGAGCAAAATCAATGGTTTGATTCATAAATTCTTTGATGCCCGCATATTTTTCAAAATAAGCTTTGATGTATTCGCTGGCTTCTTTGTTGGAAATTTTTAATTGTCTCGCAAGTCCGAAAGCGCTGATGCCGTATATGATTCCAAAATTTATGGCTTTAGCTTTCGAGCGAGTTGCTTCGTCGATTAAATTTTCGTCGATTCCAAAAATTTGACTCGCGGTGATGCGATGAATATCTTTATTTTCTTTGAAAGCTTGGATTAAATTTGGAATTTTGGCAAGATGAGCTAAAATTCTAAGTTCGATTTGCGAATAGTCGGCACTAAGTAAAACACAGTTTTCACTGGCGATAAAACATTCACGAATTTTTTTGCCATCAAGAGTTTTTATCGGAATATTTTGTAAATTTGGAGTGATTGAACTTAAGCGTCCAGTAAGGGTTGCGGTGTTTGATAGAGTAGTGTGGACGCGATTGGTCTTTTTAGAAATTTGCTTTGGAAGAGCATCGCAATAAGTATTTTTTAATTTAGAAAACTTGCGAAATTCAATAATTTTTCCAGCTATTTCATAACCGTCTAAAGCCAAGTCTTCCAAGACTTTTGCGTTAGTTGACAACGCTTTAGTTTTCTTCGATTTTTTATTCGATTCAATTCCCAATTTATCAAACAAAACTTCCGATAATTGTTTGCTCGAAGCGATATTGAATTCACAACCGCTAAGTTGATAAATTTCTTGGGTAAGATCATTAATTTTTTGAGCAAATTCGGCGGATAATAACGCTAATTTTTTGACATCAATTTTAACGCCGTTAAATTCAATTTGAGCTAGAACTTCAATCAGTGGAAGCTCAATGCTTAAATATGAATTATATAATTTTAACTCGGTAATTTTTTGTGCAAAAATTTGATAAAGTTGTAAAATTGCTAAATTTTTTAAGCAAAAAAAATCAATTTTTTGTTGTTCATTTTCAAAATTATTTTCAGCATTTTCATCTTCAATTTTATCAAGCTTTTCACCGAAACCCAATTCTTCAAAATTAAGGTTTAGATTAATGTCTATAAGCTCTCGCAGTGAATTATGAATTGAAGAATTTATTAAATAATTTATCAAATTAACATCATCAAAAATTATTGTTGGATGAAGAATATTTAATTTATTTTCACGCAAAAAATTTTTATAAAATCTAAGAAAATTTTTACCATTAAAAAAAATTTTTCTGATTGAATTATCGAATAAAATTTTATCAAAATCAGTGATAGAAATTTGTAAATTTGATATAGAATTTTTAACATCAGAAAAATTTAATAAATCAATTTTTTCTTCTGATTTTAACGCTGAATTTTCAAAATTAAAAAAATAGGTTTCATCGTTGATTTCGTTGGCTGAGGCTGGTGTTAATGTAATAAAATTAAATTGATTATTTTTAATTGAAAAATCAATAATTACGGCACCATTTTTTGTGATTTCTGATAAATTTCTTCAATTATTTTTTTATCATCAATAATAATTTTTTTATGTTTAAAATCATGATTTTCATTTGAATTTTTTAATTCTTTTTGATTGTTTTTTTCGTTTGAAAATAAATTTTTATTTTCAATTTCTTCAACGATATTAAATTCTTTTTTAACTTTATAAATTAGAGATCTAAAGCCTTGATTCTCAAGGAATTTAATGAGTTTTGTGGGTTCAATTACTCGCACTTTTAAATCATTAATTTCGGTTCCAAGATTTACATTTTCATCAAGTCGAATTAATTTTTTTGAAAGAAAAGCGTTATCCTTATTTTCCGTAAGCATTGCACGCCTTTTTTCTTGTTTAATTTTATCAAGATTTTCATATAAATTTTCGATATTTTCAAATTGATTGATTAATTCGGAAGCGGTTTTGGGACCAATTCCCCTAACGCCCGGAACATTGTCGGAAGCGTCACCAATCAATGCCAAAACTTCTAAAACTTTTTCAGGTTCAACCGAAAATTTTTCACGCACTTCGTTGAAACTTATCGATTTATTTTTCATGGCATCGAACATCGAAATATTTTCATCGATTAATTGCATTAAATCTTTGTCGGATGAAACGATTACAACTTCAAAACCTTCTTTAGCGGATTTTTTTGCGATGGTGGCGATAATATCGTCAGCTTCAAATCCAACTTGCTCTAAAATAGCTATATTCAAGGCTTCGGCACATTCGCGCACAATTGGAAATTGTGGAATTAAATCGACGGGGCAGGGTGGACGATTGGCTTTGTAATCGGGAAAAATTTCGTTACGAAAAGTTTTGCTTCCCGAATCAAAAACTACGGCGATGTGGCTCACATTAAGAGATGCTAAAAGTTTTAACAACATTGTAGTGAATCCAAAAACGGCGCCGACTGGCGTTCCGTCGTTGCGACTCAGGGGTGGAATAGAATGATAAGCTCTAAAAACAAAACCATAACCATCAATTAATGCGATTTTTTTCATATTTTTTTAATTTATTATTTGCGATTTTAAAATTTTAGTTAAAATAAAAGAAAATTAAAATCATAAATTTATGTATCGATTATATTATCATCCATTATGTCCTTTTTCTCGCAAGGTAAGAGTTCATTTGACGGCAAAAGAAATTGACTTTGAATTAGTTCAAGAAAATTTTTGGGAGCGTCGCAAAGAGTTCATAGCCATGAATCCAGCTGGCACGGTTCCAATAATTTTTGACAATGAAAGCGCTAATTTAATTATCGATAGTTCGGTAATTTGCGAATATATTGAAGAAAAACACATTGATGGCAAAAATTTTTTTGGCGACAATCATGTTAAACGAGCTGAAGCTAGGCGTTTACAAAATTGGTTCGATGAAAAATTTTATAATGAAGTAACAAAATATGTTTTAAATGAACGATATTTTAATCGTTTTTTGCCTAGCTCAAAGGCACCAGATTCCGATATTTTAAGGGTGTCGAGACGCAATTTGAATATTCATTTAAGCTATATTGAATTTCTTTTGGAAAGTCGTAAATATTTGGCGGGAGATCAAATTTCCGTCGCTGATTTTGCGGCCGCTTCGCACATTTCGGCTCTTGATTATTTTGGCGACATCAATTGGCATCATTATTCTCCAACCAAGGACTGGTATTGCTTGATAAAATCGCACAAAATTTTCAATGAAGTTTTGCGAGATAGAATTACCAATATCAATCCTCCAGAATGGTATTCCAAACTTGATTTTTAAAATATGATTGAGCTCAATTTAGTATCGGCGCAAAAATTTCTTACAGAAAACGGCTTGATAGATTGTCAAATCAAAAAAGTTGCTGGAGATGCTTCATTTCGTTCATATTATCGTATTTTTTTTCAAGAAAAAACTTTTATTTTAATGTTTGCACCACCAACGCATGAAGATGTTAATCCCTTTATAAAAATTGATGAAATCTTAATTGAAAACGGTTTTCGGGCACCAAAAATTCTCGCAAAAAATATCGATTTAGGCTTTATTTTGCTTGAAGATTTTGGTGATGAAACTTATTCAAAATCTTTGCAAAAAAATATCGCCGACGAATATTTTTTATATGAAAAAGCTTGCGATGCTTTGGTTGAAATACAAAAAATTCCTTTAAAAAATATTGACATTTTGCCTTACAACCACGCCACTTTGTTTCGTGAAGTTATGCTTTTTATCGATTGGTATTTGCCTCTAAAAAATCACCAAATTTCTTTACAACAAAAACAAGATTATAAATTTTATTGGATTGAATTATTTGATAAATTATCTAAAAAAAATCAATCATTGGTTTTGCGTGATTTTCACGCCGATAATTTGATGGTTTTAAATAATAAAAATGGTTTTGAAGCGGTTGGATTGCTTGATTTCCAAGATGCTTTAATCGGTTCTTGTGCTTATGATTTATTATCTCTTCTTGAAGACGCAAGAAGAGAAGTCGATGAAAAAAATAAGCAAAAATTATTTGATTATTTTATTTCAAAAGCTGATTATAATCGCGAAGATTTTTTAACTGATTACGAAATTATTTCTTTGCAAAGAAACATTAAAATTCTTGGAATTTTTGCAAGATTAAATCTTAGAGACGGCAAGAATCAATATATTAATTTCATGCCAAGGGTTAAGAGTTTTGTTGAGCAGAGGCTCGAGAAAACCAATTTAATTTCCCCGCAATTTAAAAATTTTTTGAAAGTTTACTTATAATAATCATGGCAAACGAATTTGATTACAATTATTCTCCATCGTCAAGCCCATCGCCGAAGAATCAATTCATTGAAAATATTATTGAAATAGCGAGAAAAGATGAGGCGATAAAAGCAACTTTGCCAGAAATTGAAAGATTTGTTGAAGAGTTATTTTATCACATTTCGAAATTTTCTGACGATGATTTAACCTTTGGAAGAATTGCTCCGATAACTCAAAGCGATATTGAATTGGGTGAATATAAAGTTTATGAAAAAGAGCTACAATATTTTAATAATCTTATAAAGGTTTTAAACCGATTATTTCGAATTTCAAGAGGAACAATTTGATTATGAAAGAAGATAATAATTATAAAAATTTACACAATGTTGATGGTGGCGAAAGTGTTAACATTAAAAACATTAGCGAAGGTGTAAATCAATTCATTAAAATCATCGATATTGATAATTTGTCGCCCGAAGATTTGCTTAGAATTTTGGTTGCGGTCGGCAGTAAAAACATGGCATATTTTCTAGCACTCATAGTTAATTTAGAAAATAGATCACGAAAAATTTCGCCATTAGCGATTACAAAAATTTTATCTTCAACTCCAGCGAAAGATCAAGTCTCCGTTGAGATGTTAATAACTAAACCAAATTCAAATCCAGTAAAAACCTCTTTCTCTAATGAGGCAATATCAAAAAATAACAACGAATTCAACAAAGTTTAATTTTATAAAATGTCCAATTTTTTTTTAACAGAAAAATTACCTCCATATATTTTTGCTTCGATTTATCAACTCAAGCAACAAGCAATTGAAAGCGGTTTCAATATAATTGATTTTGGTATGGGTAATCCAGATTCGGCTCCGCCAATTCATGTCATGAATGAGCTCGCTGAGCTTGCAAAAAATCCACAACTTTACGGTTATTCAGTGACGGGTGGTATTGAAATTTTAAAAAAAGCCATTTGCGATTATTATAAAAGAAGATTTGGCGTTGAGCTTGATTATAAAACGCAAAGCCTTGTGACAATTGGCGCCAAAGAGGGCATCGCTTCGTTAGCAACGGCAATTTCTGATGACAAAAATTATATTTGCGTTCCGTCGCCTTCTTATCCAATTCACACTTTTGCTTTTATAATTTCTAAGAGCAATATCGTTCATATCAATGCCTTAACGGCACAAGAATTTTTAAAAAATTTCATTCATCATGTTGAAAATTCTACGAAAAAACCGCAAGCCGTTATAATTTCTTACCCGTGCAATCCGACAACGCAAATCGCTGATATTAGCTTTTATGAGGAAATAGTTAGTTTTTGTAGGAAGCATCAAATATACATAATTTCTGATATAGCTTATTGTGAACTATATTTTGATGAAAAAAGTAAACCAAATTCGGTTTTAGAAGTTAGGGGAGCCGATGAAATTGCCATCGAATTTTCTTCGGTTTCAAAAAGTTATTCGATGGCGGGAGCCCGCGTCGGTTTTGCCGTCGGCAATAAAACTTTGATTTCGGCTTTGTATAAAATTAAATCTTATCTCGATTACGGTTCTTTTTCGCCATTGCAAATGGTTTCGGCAAGTGCCTTATCAGAAAAAAGCGATGATTATTTAATAAATTTACGCCAACTTTACAAAAAAAGAGCGGATTATTTTATTAAAAAATTTGCCCAAGAATTAAATTGGCATATTGATTATCCTAAGGCTAGCATGTTTGTTTGGACAAAAATTCCGCATCAATTTTCACATCTTTCTTCATTTGATTTTTGTAAAAAAATGATTCTCGAAACGGGTGTGGCGATGTCTCCCGGTAGCTCATTTGGCGATAATGGCGAAGGTTTCGTCAGATTCTCAATGATTAGAAATGAAAATGAAGTTGATGAAGCGATTTTGCGATTGAAGAAAATATTTTCTTTCAAATTTTAAGGGGTTTTTGTTAAAAAATTTAGAAAAAAACTGGGAGAAAGAGAATTTAGCTCCTCATTTTTTTAATTATATTTCGAATTTTCGTTACCCACCAAAGTAACTTAATTGTTAATATGACCAGCTACAAGAGGAAGTAGAACTACCAAGAAACGGACCAGCGCAACACCAAGAGTCAGCAAATGTTTCTGCAAAATAAATCTTTGTAGTCCAATTTCCTGGATGGCAACCACTTTGAAAATCATAGTCCATCGTGCCATCTGCTTTGCATCTATATCTAAGGCTCCATGGCGCATAGTAGGGACCTGCCCAACTTTCCTGTGCATATGCGGTAAATTTATAAGTTCCAACGGTTCCAACTGCAACATTGCTACCTATAACCGCCGCTAAGTTAACTACTACTCCAGGGTTTTTTGCGCTATAACCAACAAAATTTTCAACAACGCTTGTTGAGACTGAACAAGATATTGCGCATGAACCTACAATTGATATTGTTCCGCTATTGTTACAAGTGTAAGTAGGCGATCCGCTATAACCAGATGCACAAGTTAATGGAGTTGCAGTTGAGGTAAAGCTCACTTGACTTCCATCCATAGTGGTATTTCTACCTGTTGGAATTGTGCAATTTGGGGAACAACTTCCGCTAGAACCAAACACTCCACTACCATCGCAAGTATAGGTAATATTTCCACCGTAACCACTTTTACAAGTCAATGGAAGAGATGATGAAGTGAATGAAACTTGGGTGCCATCAGCGGTTGTATTGCGATCGTTAGGAACTGTGCATGTCATTATTGAACAACTATTTGTCGTTACAGAAAATGATCCGCCAC
>CAJBXX010000203.1 GCA_903959715.1 uncultured Alphaproteobacteria bacterium
AATTTATTAATGAAAATTTATTAATTTTTAAAATTAAATTATGAAAAATTTTAATAATTTGGGTGTATTAATATTATTCCAAAATAATAATTTCAATAATAAAAATTTTTTAAATTTCAAGCAAGACCAACAATGGCAAAGCTTTTCCAATCAAGATTTTTTTGCAAAAATTGCTAATTTTGCCAGCGCTTTAGAAAATTTGGGTTTAAAAAAAGGTCAATCTTTAGTTAATTATTCTTATCAAAATCCAATTTGGTTGATGGTTGATTTGGCTGCCATTCTAGCCGGTGCAATCACGGTTCCAATTTTTAACAATATTTCGGAAGATAATCTTTTTTACGAATTATCGGATTGCGATGCTAAATTTTTTTTCACCGATAATGAAAAAATTTGTATAAAAATCAAAGAAAAATTTCCGCAAATTATAATTATTGGATATGGTTTTAAATCAGAGCTAGCAATCGATTTCAATGATTTAATTTCAAATAAAAATACCAAGATCGATAATAAAATTTATATTGAAAATCTTGTTTCTAAAATTAAAAATGAAGACATTGCCACGATTGTTTACACCTCCGGAAGCACCGACCGCCCTAAGGGCGTTGAGATTTCGCATCAAGCTTTAATTTCTCAAATCAATGATTCCGAAACATTTTTTCATCTCGACAAATCATCGATAGTTTTATCTTATTTACCCTTGGCACACATATTTGAACGCATGGTAATGTTGTATTACATTTCCAAAGGTTTAAGCATTTATTTCGTCGATGATATAAAAAATTTGGGAAAATTTTTACAAGAAATTCAGCCCAATCTAATGACATCAGTGCCCCGAGCCCTTGAAAAAGTTTTTGCTAAAATAAATAATGGCATCGAAGACGCCAATTTTTGCAAAAAAATTATTGGCAAAAAAGCTTTAAAACGAGCTTTAGAAAAGGATCCGTTGGCTTCAAAAAATTTTATTGATAAAATATATGATAAAATAATTTATCAAAAATTTCGTCAAGCCTTGGGTGGAAAAATGGAGATGATAATCTGCGGAGGATCGGCATTATCGCAAGAATTGGAGCGATTTTATTGGAATATCGGCGTTAAAATTTATTGCGGATACGGCTTGACCGAATGCTCTCCGGTGCTTGCAACCAACGCTCCCAATCAACATAAATTTACTTCAGTTGGTAAGGCGTTTCCTTCGGTTAGATTAAAAATTAGTGATGATGGCGAATTACTTGCTTGCGGAATAAATGTGATGAAAAATTATCACAATAATCCACAAAAAACCGCCGAAACTTTTGACGGCGAGTGGCTCAAAACCGGAGATTTAGCACAAATTGATGACGAAGGTTTTGTTAAAATTATAGGACGCAAAAAAGAGATTTTCAAAACTAGTAACGGCAAGTTTGTTCATCCAGTTTTGCTTGAGCAAAAATTGGTGCAAGAGTTGAGTTTCCTTGCTGGGGCGATTGTTGTTGCTGAAGGTAAAAATTTTGTAAGTGCTTTGCTTTTTATTGATTTTGATTTGTTAAAAAATATTAAAAATAAATTAAAATTTGAAGGCGAAAATCAACAATTTTTAATGTCACCAATTTTACAGAATTTTGTATCGCAAAAAATTGAAAATATTAATAAAAAACTCGATAGTTGGGAGCAAATTAAAAAATTTAAAATTATTGCTGAGCCAATTAGTGTTGAAACCGGTGAAATCACGCCTTCAATGAAGTTAAAGAGAAATATTTTAGAAAAAAAATTTGCATTAGAAATCGCCGATTTATATCAAATTTCTGAAGATTAATTTTTACTTTTTTTACTTAATTCGCGAAGCGATTGAGTAATCAAATTTTCTAGCGTAATTTTTTCATCTTGAGCGAAAACATAATTAATAATTTTCAAACAATCATGTTTTTTGTAGCCAAGATTTTCTAGGGCGGAGACGGCATCGCTGATAATTTGATTGGAAGAAAAATTTTGATTATTTAGATTTTCATTAAAATCTAAAGATACATTTATTCCAAGTTTTTTTGCCGATTCTTTGAGCTCGGTGGTCAAACGCGAAGCCATTTTCGGACCGATTCCCGAAATATTGTTGAAGCTTTTAATATCGCTAACGGTTAAGGCTTTCGCAAGCTCTTCGATGGTTAAAGCGCTTAAAATTTTTTGCGCCATTTTTGCGCCAACACCTTGGACTTTCATTAATTCTAAAAACCAAATTTTTTCGATTTCATGAACAAAGCCGTAAAGTTCGATGGCGTCTTCTTTGACAATGGTTTCGATCACCAAAGAAATGCCTAAATTTGTTTGATTTTGACGAAAAAATTGTGCAGTTTTTTGTGAAATAAAAACTAAATAACCAACTCCATTAACATCAAGAATGCATCTATCGTCGTTGATTTGCTCAATGTTTCCGCGTAATTTTCCAATCATAATTTTTTTTGCTTTTGTTTTTTAAATGTTTAAAATTTTTATATTAATTAAATTAATCATATGTCTAAAAACTGCAATTACAACATTGAATGGCGCGTTGAAAAAAATTTAGTAAAATACGACGAAGCCTTGAATTTCATGGAGCAAACCGCTCAAGAAATTATTGAAGAAAAACGCAATTCTTTGATTTGGGTTTTAGAGCATTATCCAGTTTATACCGCTGGAATAAGTGCCAAGGATGAAGATTTGCTCGATAATAAAAATGTTGAGGTTTTTAAAATCAATCGCGGTGGCAAATATACTTATCATTGCCCTGGTATGAAAATAATTTATGTAATGCTTAATTTAAAAAAGCTTTTTTATCCGGCAAAACCAGATATTTCAAGGTTTGTTGAGTTTCTTGAATTATGGATAATCGCGGTTTTAAAAAATTATAAAATTGAAGCGGGCATTAGAAAGGGTAGGGTTGGTCTGTGGGTTGAAACTCAGGCGGGCGAGAAAAAAATCTCGGCAATTGGCATAAAAATAAAAAAATGGGTGAGCTATCACGGCATCGCTCTCAACATTAATCCTGACCTTGAGGGCTTCAAAAATATAGTCCCGTGCGGTATTAAAGAATTTGGAATTACTTCATTTTCCGAGCTTGGAATTGAAAATTTTGAAGAAGAAAATTTTTATAAAATATTAAAAATTGAATTTGAAAATTTACAAAAAATATTTTTTCAAAATTAATTTTTTAACTCTTGAAATTGCTCGATTTATAAAATAAATTTTGTTTTATAAAATTCATAAATAAACATTAAATTTAATAAAATTATGCAACAATATAATTTCGATGTTGAGGTTGGAAAAATTCTAAATCTCATGATAAATTCACTTTATGCAAATAAAGATGTAGCCTTGAGAGAGTTGGTTTCAAATGCTTCAGATGCTTGCGATAAAATGCGTTATTTAATCGCACAAAATTCCGAAATTGCTGATGATGAATTAAAAATTACCATCACTACTAACAAAGAAAAAAAACAATTAATTATCGTTGATAATGGCATCGGCATGAATCAAGAAGATTTGATTGAAAATCTTGGAACCATTGCTAAATCTGGCACCGAAAATTTTATTAAATCTTTGACGGGAGATAAGCAAAAAGATGTCCAATTAATTGGGCAATTTGGAGTTGGTTTTTATTCATGTTTTATGATTGCGAAATCAGTTGAAGTGATAACAAAAAAATATAATGAAGATCAGACTTGGCACTGGCAATCCGAAGGTTCTGCACAATTTACAATCAATGAAAGTGAAGAAAAAATTTCAACTCGTGGGACTAAAATTATTTTGCATTTAAAAGATGATGCCACTGATTTTTTTGATCGTTTTCACATTAAACATGTTGTGCAAACTTATTCTGATCATATTAATTTTAAAATTGATTTTATCCCCGAAAATATTGAAGCCGGAGCCAAAATTGAAACTTTAAATTCGGCATCGGCTTTGTGGAAAAAACCCAAAGATCAAATTACCGCTGAGCAATATCAAAATTTTTACAAACATATTTCTCATTTGCCGGGAGAGCCATATTTGACGCTTCACAACAATGTTGAAGGTGCGGTGAGTTATACAAATTTATTATTTATTCCAAGTTCAAAGCCGTTTGATTTATTTCATCCTGATCGCAAAACTTCCGTTAAACTTTATGTCAAAAGAGTTTTTATTAGTGAAGATTTGAGTTTAGTGCCGGCTTGCATGCGTTTTTTACGCGGTTTAATCGATTCTGATGACTTGCCTTTGAATATTAGTCGTGAAACTCTTCAACATAGCGTTGTCATCGATAAAATTCGTAAAAATGTCGTGAATAAAGTTTTATCCGAGCTCAAGAAAAAAGCTAATGATGATGAGGAAAAATATTTAGAATTCTGGAATAATTTTGGTGCAGTTTTAAAAGAAGGCTTGTGTGAATCATCAGAATTTCGTGAAAAAATTCTTGAAATTTGTCGTTTTTATTCTTCAAAATCACCCGATAAATATATCACTCTAGCTCAATATTTAGAAAGAGCAAAAGCCAATCAAGATAAAATTTATTTCTTAACCGGAGAGTCGGTTGAGAAAATAAAATCTTCGCCACAACTTGAAATTTTTTTAAAGAAAGATGTTGAGGTTTTATACTTAATTGATGCCGTTGATGAATTTTGGGTAACCGTGGCTCTACCCTACAAAGACAAGGAATTGCAATCAATCAATCGTCATGATGTCGATCTAGAAAATGTTGAAAAAAAGACCGAAGAAAAGAATGAAGATGAAAATGAAGAGTCAAAGAAAGCAGATGACTCTAAGGATGTGACTAATTCTAAATATCAGGGCTTGCTGGATTTTATTAAAAATATTTTAGGTGATAAAATTCAAGAAGCGCGAATTTCAAAAAAATTGACTGATTCACCAGTGTGCTTGGCTGTTGATTCTCGGGCTATGGATATTCGTTTAGAGCGATATTTACTCGAGCAAAAACAACTAAACTCGGCATCGGCAAAAATTTTTGAAATTAATCCTGACAATAAAATCATTAAAAAATTAAATAAAAATTATCAAAATGATGATTTAAAAGAAGATGCTAAAGACGCGATTCAAACTTTGTTTGATTTGGCTTGTATCATAGAGGATGAGCCGATCAAAGACGCTAAAGATTTTTCAAAAAGATTGCAAAAATTAATGAAATAATCAATTTAATTTTTTGATTTTTCCTGGCTATTTTTGATAATCTCAACCAAATCTTGGGCACGCAATTGTGAAACTTTATCTGGCGTTTTTTCAAACTCTTTAATTGCTTCATTTGCGAGTTTTTGAGCCTTGTCATTTTCTTTTATAATATAATGATATTCTGCCAACATTAAATATGCTTTTCCTTCTTTATTATCAAGCTTGTAAGCGCTTGCAAGACTTTTAAAAATAAGTGCATTATCATTTTCATATTTTTGTGATTTTTGTAGATTTTCTATTGCTAAATTTAACAAAAATTTATCATTAGTTTTTAATTCCAAAATGGCATTTGCAAAGGCAATTTGAGATAAAGTTTTTGAGGGTTCGTCAAGATAATTTATTGCTTTTTGATAATATAAAATTGCTTCAAAAATTTTATTTTCATTAAATAAAAATTCGGCTTTAAGTTCATATAAAAAGCCATTTCGTGGGTTATTTTTAATTAATTCTTCAATTAATTTATGCGCATTTTGAAAATCGCTTTTTCTAAAAAAAGCGATTGCTTTTGAGAGTTGAGAATCTTCATCAAATTTGGTTTCTTTTGTTTTTATAATCGTTTCAATATCATCTAAAAAACCCTCCATTTTAGCTTTAACTTGATGAAAATTTTTTGTAATTTTTTTATCAAATTTTGCGTTGGCATATTTATATTTTAAAGCATGATTTTTTATTAATTTGATACGCGAAGAAGATGCGGGATGAGTTAGTTCATAAGGGTTTATAATATTTTTATAAACCAAAGATTGTTCTTCAAAATAACTCATAATCTCAAGTAAACCCTTGGTCGGAAGTTTAAGTTTTTCAAGATATTTTAACGCCAAAATATCGGCGGACTCTTCTTGCGAGCGATTAAATTTTAAAGCCAAGCGATTTCCAATGTGAGAACTGCCCATTAATATAGCGCTACCAACTTCGGGATTGCCAGAAATTATAGCGCCAATTCCAAGTAAATAACCTAAAAAAATATTGTTAGCATTTTCGTTAAAAATTTCACTGCTTTTTGCCAAATGGGAAGAGGCTATATGTCCAATTTCATGAGCAATAACACCAGCAATAACGCTCGGATCTGAAAATTTTTTAATTAAACCCGAATTAACAAAAATATTTTGTCCACCAGCGACAAATGCGTTTATCGAATCATCATTGACAATGTAAATTTTAAGATTTTTAGTGTTAAGGCCAGCGACTTTAAAAATTGGATAACAAATCTCGCGTAAAAGCTTTTCCGTTTCGGCTTCGCGAATAATTGAAATTTGTGCGTATAAATTTTTTGCTAATATAAAATTATGAATTATTATTGAAAATAGGATAATTATTGTTCTTAATAAAAACTTATATTTTTTTTGTAAAATCATGGCGTTGTTAAAAAGTTTTTTTATTTTCATTGGCTTCTCTTGTATGGTTTTATTGGCACTATATTTGATTACCGAAAATGATAAAATTCCACAAAAAAATATTATTACCAATATTAAAATTGAAAGTATTGTTAATAATTGTAAAAAAACACAAGATGACGAACTTTCAATTTTATTTGATTAATTTTTTGTGAAAAATACCATTAATTCAAGCCACATAAATAATTTTTTGCAAAAAATTCGTGCTGAAAATGGCTTGTCCAAAAATACAGTTTTATCCTACGGAAAAGATCTAGAAATGTTAGAAATTTTTTTAAAAAATGAAAAAATTTCTTTTGAAAATTGTTCAAAAGAAATTATAAAAAAATATTTTAGCGACGATCAGCAACAGAATTTAAAAAATTCTTCGGTATCGCGGAAAATCTCATGTTTTAAGCATTTTTTTAATTTTTTAGAACAAGAAAATATTATAAAAATTAACCCGGTTCTCGAGATTCACAATCCAAAACATCACAAAATTTTACCAAAATTTTTATCGGAAGATGAAGTTATAAAAATGCTCAATATTTTATTAAATGATAAATCGGAATTTGGCATAAAACTGTCTTGCATGCTAGAAATACTTTATTCCGCAGGACTTAGAGTTTCTGAGTTAGTAAATTTACCAATTAGCTCAATTCAATTTAAAGATTCGCAAATTGATGATTTTTTGATTATTAAAGGGAAGGGCAACAAAGAAAGAATTGCACCGCTAAACCAAACTTCTAAAATTATTTTAACAAAATATTTAATTTTAAGAAAAAATGTTGGACTCGAATATTCAAAATGGCTTTTTGTTGGCAATTTTCGCTCAAGCAAGAAGCCTAATATAATCAAAATTCATAAAATTAATACTAAAGCGTTTATTGATAAACCTTTATCGCGTCAAAGATTTAATAAAATGCTTAAAGAGTTGGCTTTAAAAGCTAAAATTGAGCCATCGAGGGTTCATCCGCATGTGTTTAGACATTCTTTTGCAACGCATCTTTTAAACAATGGGGTTGATTTGCGAGTGCTTCAAGAATTGCTGGGGCATAGCGATATCTCAACTACCGAAATCTATACGCATGTTTCTGAAAATAAATTGCGTGATGCAGTTTTAAATCATCATCCGCTTTCTAAAAATAATTTTTAAAATGACAAATAATTTAAAAAAATATAATAAAAAAGAATCAAAAAATAATCCCCAATTTAATCTCGCGGAGCATAAAAAAAAGGCACTTGAAGATGGCGACAAACAAAAACTTGTCACAATTGAAAGATTAGAAAATGAAATTGAAAAATTGTTGATTATTCAACAAATTAGAGAAAATGAAAAATTATTAAATATTTATCGCAATGATATAAATAATGCGATGCAAGAGGGCTCTTATAATCTGATTGAAATGATATTGTTAAAAGAAATTGAATTGCTTTCGATTGGTGATTTTGAAGCAATTGAAATGCTTGATAAACTCAAGAAAAAAGCTCAAGAAAAAATTAAGAAATTGTCGGAAATCGCCATACAAATCCATCAAAATCAATTAAAAATCTCTCAAGAAACTTCATCTTCTTTGGCTCCAATGTTTTATTCTAGGCCAGCGGAATCTTACGAAACTTTTACAAAATATGAGGGTTTTCACCTAGAAAAAACAATGGGCGGTGAGTTTATTCAAACTTTGGACGCGGATATTAAAAATTTAGTTGGAAGTGAAATAGTAAATTCAAAACCCGAACAACTTTCGCAAAATATTATTTCTGAAATAAAAAATATCAGAAAAGGTAATTTTGAAACATTGAATGAAAATAATAACATCAATACATCGGCTGAACATAGCAATACCAATACTTCAAACAATAATAACAATTCGGTAATTAAGAAAAATTTACAACCTACCAATTCGGCTCCATCTGCTGGAAATCGCTCGATTAAGGGGGAGTGGACTGATTTAGTTAACAATCAAGAAAAGCAACAAAATCATGAGATTGGAAGTGAGCATTTGGTAACGATTCATAAAAAATAAATGTAGATTTATTTTTTAAATTTATGTTGGCTTAAACTATATTTCTTCGCCAAAAACTCGTTGATAAAATTCGCGAATTACCGATTTTTCATCATCAATAATTTTATTATAAAAGCTTAAAATAAAAGCATCTTTAACTGAATTGAAAATTTCAATATTGCGTCCCCAGGAAATTAAGGTTCTAAGTGAGATTAGATTTGAAATATCGCCATTTTTAAAAGCTTCGCGACTCAAATTTGCAATTTTTACCATTAATTTTGCAGTTTGTTGATGTTCTTTTGAAGATAAAAAAGTTAATTTTTTTTGCAAAATAGTAATTTCATATTCTTCTGATAAGTAATTTAGAGAAGCTACGATATTCCAGCGATCCATTTGTGCTTGGTTGATTAAATTAGTGCCATGATAAATACCCAAATCGTCGCCCGCTCCAAGGGTGTTTGAAGTGGCAAAGAGACGAAAATTTGGATGCGGAGTTATGATTTCATTTTCTTCAAGAAGAGCGAATTTGCCATCTTCTTCGAGCAAGCGCTGAATAACAAATGAAACATCGGTTTTGATGGCATCATACTCATCAAGTACCAATGCCACTCCGTTGCGTAAAGCAAAAGGAATTATGCCTTCTTTAAATTCGGTAATTTGTTTGTCATTTTTTAATTTTATGGTATCTTTTCCAACTAAATCAAGTCGGGTAATTTGCGAATCAAAATTAATGCGCATGCAAGGCCAGTTAAGCCTAGAGGCAATTTGCTCGATATGAGTTGATTTTCCGGTGCCGTGCATTCCTTGAATCAAAACTCTTTGATTATAAGCAAAGCCTGCCAAAATTGCTTTGCTGGTTTTTTCATCAAATAAATAATTTTTATCGAGATTTGGAACGAGGTCAGAAGGGGTTTTGAAGCCACTTACTTCAAAATTACAATTAATTCCAAATGTTTTTTTGCAATCAATTTTTATTAGAGAATTTTCAATTTTTGACGACATTTTTAAAAAATTAAGTTATTTTAAGAAATGAATATTATAATTAATTTTAAATTATTCAAATAA
>CAJBXX010000204.1 GCA_903959715.1 uncultured Alphaproteobacteria bacterium
AGTGGCAATTACCGCAAAAGCTGCGAAAGTTTTACCAGCGCCACCAGTTACGATTCTTAATGCATTACACATAACTCTGTTCAAAGAGTTTGAGCTTACACTAGCACTAGCATTAAGATCTTGTGCGAAGGCATCAGCCAAACCAAAAGATGAAGATAAAACTGGCAAAATCGTAACTGCCGAAATTGCAACTAAAGATAAAATTGATAGATTTTTTGAGAAGTTTTTCATAGTAATTTTGAATAAATTTTTAGTTATTTTGAATATATTTTTGTATATATTACCAAATTTAGAATATAGTTTTTTATTACTCAACAAATTTAATTTAAAATATTAAATTATTTTTATACTCGCCCTATTGAGATAATTTAAAATTAATTATCATCAAATTTATTGCTTGAAAAAAATATTAAAAAAATGTAAGATTAAAACAATTTTTTAATTAAATTTTTTTTACAAAGTTATGTCTGAAAATATTTTTGATGTTATTATAATTGGTGGTGGCCCTGGTGGCTATGTTTGCGCAATTAGATGTGCTCAATTGGGCTTAAAAGTTGCTTGCGTTGAAATGCATAAAAACCTTGGCGGAACTTGCTTGAATGTTGGATGCATCCCCTCAAAAGCGATGTTAGAAATTTCACATAAATTTCATGATGCCAATCATCAATTTGAAAAACTTGGAATCAATATTTCCAAACCAAAAATTGATGTTAAAAAACTCGTTGAAAATAAAAATGAAATAGTTGCCGGCTTAACTTCGGGAATATCGGGATTATTCAAAAAAAATAAAGTTAATCACCTTCGAGGAATTGCTAAATTTATAGATAAAAATAGCGTTGAAATTACAAAAGAAGATGGCTCCAAAGAAATTTTAAAAGGTAAAAATTTTGTTATCGCAACTGGTTCCGAAGTTGCCCAATTGCCAAATGTTGAAATTGATGAAAAAATTATAATATCATCAACTGGCGCCCTTAACCTTGAATCGGTTCCACAAAAAATGATTGTCATTGGCGCTGGAGTTATTGGATTAGAGTTGGGATCAGTTTGGAGTAGGTTTGGAGCCGAAGTTGAAGTAATCGAATATCTCGATAAAATTACTCCATCGATGGATAATGAAATTTCCAGAAACTTCCAAAGAATCCTTGAAAAACAAGGTTTCAAATTTCGTTTATCAACCAAAGTTTTGTCGGTTAAAAAAGATAAAAAAGGCGCTATTGTTGAAGTTGAATCAGTTTCAAATGGCACCAAAGAAATACTCAACGCTGATGTGGTTTTAGTGGCGATTGGTCGCAAACCAAATAGCAATAGTTTAGGTCTAGAAAATATTGGAGTAAAAGTTAATAATCGTGGCTTTATTGAAAATCATCATTTACAAACAAATATTGAAAATATTTATGCAATTGGCGATGTTACAACTGGTCCAATGCTTGCACACAAAGCCGAAGATGAAGGAATGGCGGTAGCTGAAATCATTGCGGGTCAAGCTGGACATGTCAACTACAACACAATTCCAAATGTAATTTATACTTATCCAGAAGTTGCTTCGGTTGGTAAAACCGAAGAGGAATTGAAGGCACAAAATATCGATTATAAAGTTGGCAAATTCTCAATGATGGCAAACTCGCGTGCTCGTGCTACATTTGATGAACAAGGCTTTGTTAAAATTTTATCTTGCACTAAAAAAGATAAAATTTTAGGTGCTCATATTATTGCTCGTGAAGCTGGAAATACGATTCATGAAATTGTTGTTGCGATGGAATTTGGTGGAAGCGCTGAAGATATTGCACGCACTTGTCACGCTCATCCAACCTACAACGAAGCGGTTAAAGAAGCTTGTCTTGCGGTTGATAAAAGACAAATTCATTCGTAAATTAAAAAATTTAGAGGAAATTTTGTTTTTAATTTAAATAATTTTAGGTAAAAAAATTTTTTACCTAAAAAAATTCTTAAAAAAATAAAAAATTGTTATAAATTTGATCAATATCAAAAAC
>CAJBXX010000205.1 GCA_903959715.1 uncultured Alphaproteobacteria bacterium
CAAAAACAAATTGACGAAGCTAATAATTCTTTAGAAATTCTTGGTTTAAATACAATAAAAAATCCAATGAATTTAGCGATTAATGAAATCTTAAAATTATGAAATTTTTTATTATATTTTTATTGCTGTTTTATAATTTTCAATCGCTAGCAAATTCTCAAACTTTATCTACTTGCTCTAAGGACGGAGCCCTAATATCAATCGAGGAAGAATCGCATAAAATTTTATTTGAAAATAATTCCCAAAAATTAATTTATCCGGCATCTTTAGTCAAAATGATGACAGCTTATTTAACTTTTGAAGCCATACAAAAAAATCAATTAACTTTGCATAAAGAGTTGATATTTTCAGACCGAGCTCAAGAGATTGCTAGAATTAATAAAGTCAATACTCTAGGCATTCATAGTGGTGATAAAATTTCGGTAGAAAAAGCCTTGCAAGGCTTAATTATTAAATCTTACAATGAGTCCGCAATCGTTCTGGCTGAATCGATTGCCAATGATGAATGGAATTTTGTAAGACAAATGAATAAAAAAGCTTTAGAACTTGGAATGATTAATACTTCATTTAGAAACGCTTCAGGTTTACATGAAGAAGGGCAATATACCACAGCTTCAGATCTGGCTCGACTGGCAATTCACTTAAAAAAGGATTTTCCACAATTTTATTATTTTTTTGCGATGAAAGAATTTGTTTATAATAATAAAATTATCAAAACTCATAATCGTGTTTTAAATGAATATGAAGGAGCCGAAGGTATGAAAACTGGCTATACCAATGCTTCGGGATATAATTTAGTGTCATCGGCAAAGAATAATAATAAGCGTATTTTTTCAGTGGTGACCGGCTGTCCATCATCAAGAAAACGCGATAATTTATCAAAATTTTTACTCGATTTGTCTTTTTTGGAAAGTTCAGAAAATAATAATTTCTATTTTAAAAAAATATCTTTAAAAAGTTCTAATCAGATTTATGATAACGAAAGGAAGTAAAAAATAAAAACAAAGTTATGAACAAAAGCAACATTATTTCGGCAGGTTTATTGGTGATTGGCGACGAAATTCTTTCCGGAAGAACTGCCGATCAAAACATAAATTTTTTAGCAAAAAATTTATCACAAATTGGTATTCGTCTTAGAGAAGTAAGGGTTGTTGGTGATTTTGAAAATGAAATTATTGTCGCTATTAATGAATTGCGAAAAAAATTTGATTATGTTTTTACTAGCGGAGGCATTGGTCCAACGCATGATGACATTACTTCTTTAAGCATCGCTAAAGCTTTCAACCAAGATTTAATTTTAAATGAAATCGCTCATCAAATTTTGATTCAACATTATGGTGAAAATAATGTTAATGAAGCGCGTTTAAAAATGGCATATTTGCCCAGAATGGCATCGCTTCTTGATAATCCTATTTCATCGGCTCCGGGCTTTAGAATTGAAAATGTTTTTGTGATGGCGGGAATTCCAAAAATTTTTCAAGCAATGTTTGAAGCTTCAAAAAAAGAGTTAAAATTAGGTTGTAAAATTATCTCTCGTGAAATAAAAATTTCTTTAACAGAAAGTGTAATTGCTAAAGATTTAACTGATTTACAAAGTGAATATCGTGAAATTTCTATGGGCAGTTATCCCTTTGATGGCGGGACTTCTCTCGCATTTAGAGGAATTGAAGAAAAAGTTTTAGAAGAAGCTTTTTTAAAAATGCAAAATTTAATTATTAAAATTGATTCAAAAGCAATTATTGAAATATCGTAATGTTTAAAAAAGAATTGCAAAAAACACAGGATAATAATCTCGAAGATTTTGAGGTAGAAGCAAAATATAATGAGTTTATTAAAGAAAATATAACAACTGGGCAATTTTTTAAAGATGGTCGCGATTGGTATATTTTTCGCTATGTGAACCCTATTTGCGATAGAACAACCTTAATAATCGGTGCATTAATTCTCTTAATGACAATTTATTTAATTAAAAACATTATTGATTCAATGTTTCCGCTCGTTATTTCGCAACCCATATTTGTTTCTCCAAAAGATCCAACAATTTACCAAACTAAAATTGTTAAACTCAAGCCCAAAAAAGGTGAAGCGGATTTCGATCAAGAGGTTCAAACTGTAGATGAGGCGATAATTAAATATTTACTTTTGGTTTATATTAAAGATCGCGAGAGTTTTGATTTTAGTAAAGGTGAAACCGATGTTGTTAATAAAAAATTTAATCGTATAAAAACTAATTCAACCTTTCGAGAATATAAAAATTTTCAATCAATAATGTCCAAAGAAAACAAAGATAGTCCGATACATAATTTTGGTAAAAATATTGTTAAAAAAATTTTCTTTAAATCGATTGCTTTCAAAAGAAAAGAGGGGCGGAATATGTTTGAAAAAGCTTTATTTTATATCGCCAATTCGGTTCCGCTTGAAGCCGAAGTTACTTTTTTAACCGAAGTTAAATCGATTGATGATTTGGGTCAAATTGAAAAAAAATATCAAACATACTTGGCTAAAATAAAATATGATTATACGCCTGTTTACAAAAATGATAAACAACCATCGGTTGCATTCAATGTAAATCAATATATTTTATACAAAGTTAAG
>CAJBXX010000206.1 GCA_903959715.1 uncultured Alphaproteobacteria bacterium
TACCGCCAACAAGGCGTTGCTGGCGGAACATGGAAAAGAAATTTTAACTTGGGTTGAAAAATATCGCGGAAGCATCGGATTTGAAGCTTCGGTGGCGGGTGCTAATCCGATCGTTAAAGCCTTTAAAGAAGGTTTTGTTGCTAATGAAATTTCCGAAATTTATGGAATTTTAAACGGCACTTGCAATTTCATTTTAACCAAAATGAAAAATGAAAAACAAGATTATAAAATTGCTTTGAAAGAGGCTCAAGAGCTTGGCTATGCCGAGGCCGATCCGCGTTTTGATGTTGAGGGCAACGACACCGCGCATAAAATTGTTTTATTATCGGCAATTGCCCGTTCTTCGCTCCCAAATTATGCGCAAACTTATATTGAAGGCATTAATAAAATTACGATTGACGACATCAATCTTGCCGACGAATTGGGCTACAAAATCAAGCTTCTAGCAGTTTATAAAAATTTAGGCGATGAAGTGCAACAATCAGTTTATCCAGCTTTAATTAAAAATTCCGAAAAAATTGCTCAAATCGATGGCTCCTACAACGCCGTGCTTTCAAAAGGCTCAAACTTTGAATATAATTTGATGGTTGGACGTGGGGCGGGGGGCAAGCCTACGGGTTCAGCAGTTGTCGCCGATATCGTCGATATTGCTTTGAATAGAACTAATAGTTTTTTATTTAACGCTGAAAATTATAACCTTCAAGCGACCAATATTATCAATATTCAAAAACGTTTTGGACAATATTTTATTGTATTTAATTTTGATAAAAATAATTTATCCAAAGGTAATGTTGTTGAACAAATTTTTGCCAATCGCATCAATCCGCAAAAAATTATTTTTAAGCAACAAAGCGAGTCCAATAAAGACATTTTTTTGGGGGCAATTTTAACCGAAAATCATGTCGAAAAAGATATTGTTGATGCCATCGCGATGGTTGATAAAAGCCTGATAGACAACATTAAATTTATTCGTGTTGAACAAACCAATTTTTAATCATGACAGATTTTGTTTTAGAAATTTTTAGCGAAGAAATTCCCGCTAGAATGCAAAAAAATTCGGCGGAAAATTTTTTGAAAATCGCCCAAGAAGTTTTGGCAAAAAATAATTTAAATTTCGATGAAAATTTGATAAAAGTTTTTATTTCGCCACGAAGATTGGTATTAATTTTAAAAAATCTAAATGTTGAACAAATTCAAAATGCTCAAAAAAAGATTGGTCCAAAAATAGGTTCCGAACCTAGAGCTATCGAGGGATTTTTAAAATCAACGGGGCAAAATAAATTAGAAGATTTGCAAATTATTGACGGTTTTTATGTTTTTAACAAAGCGGAATTAAAAATTAAAACCGCGGAAATAATCACCTCTTCGCTTCCAATAATTTTGCAAAAAATGCAAAATTCTTGGCAAAAATTAATGCGTTATGATGCGGATCAAAATGGCAATCAAGCCAAGTGGGTCAGGCCAATTCGTGGAATTGTGGCAATTTTTGGCGAAGAAATAATAGATTTTAATTTCGCTTTTATTCAAGCTAAAAATTTTAGTTTTGATAAACAGGGTAATCAAATTATAATCAACAACGCCAAGGATTACGAGCATATTTTACAAAAAAATAATATCATCATTGATCACAATGAAAGAAAGCAAAAAATCTTACAAAAAATCAACAAAATTACGCAAGAAAATTATTTAAAATTATCCGATAATTTTGAGAAATCAAATTTTTTGGAAGAGTTGGTTGGATTATGCGAAAGCCCGGAGGTGTTGATTGGAGAGATTGATAATAAATTTTTAGAATTGCCAAATGAAGCCTTGATTTTGACTTTGCAATCCAATCAAAAATATATTTGTTGTAAAGATTTTGATGGCAAATTTTCATCAAAATTTTTATTTGTTGTTGATTGCGAAATTAACGAAAATAATGTCAAAAAAGTTATCGCCGATAATGAAAAAATAATGCGAGCAAGGCTTGCCGATCTTGAGTTTTTCATTGATGAAGATTTAAAACATAATTTGAGCGACTATGTTGTAAAATTACAAAAAATTATTTATCATCAAAAAATTGGGACGATTTTTGAAAAAGTCGAACGGTTAAAAGAGATGGCAAAATTTTTATCAATTTTTGTTCCGCATTGTGAAATTGGCTTGATTGAACGGAGCGTTGATTTGGCGAAGGCGGATTTGGCGACAAAAGCGGTGGCAGAATTACCAGAATTACAAGGTCGCTTTGGTAGTTTTTATGCTACTAAACAACTTGAAAATCATAAAATTGTCGAGGCGATTTATGAGCATTATTTGCCCGACGGAGCAAGTTCTCCAACCGCTAAATCACCACTTGGAATCACTTTGGCGATTGCTGATAAAATTGATACTTTAGTTGGATTTTTTTTGGTGGATGAAAAGCCAACAAGTTCAAAAGATCCGTTTGCACTTCGTCGTTGTGCCCTTGGGATTATTCGCACTTCGCATCAACATAATATCGCTTTTCCGATTCGCATTTTAGTCGAACGCTCTTTGAAGTCTTATCCACCAAAGCTTCTCAAGCAATATATTTCCAACGATAAAAAAGATTTTTTTGAGTTGAAGAAAAAATTGATCGAAGAAATTGTGCGTTTTATTGTCGAGCGTTTAAAAGTTTATTTAAAAGAGCAAGAACAAGTTCGTCAAGAAGTGTTAAATATTGTTATGAATTCTTATCTTGAAAGCCTTGAGTCGCATAAGTCGGTCGATATTTTATACTTAATCAAAAAAATTAAATTTTTAGATAATTTTTTATCGAGCGACGATAATAAAAAACTTATCGAACTTTACAAAAGGTCAACCAATATTTTAACAATTGAAGAGAAAAAAGATGGTAAAAAATATCGCGGACGCCCTTCGGTTCTAGGTTTTAAAAGTAAATATGAAAAATTACTTTATCGTCGCATCAAGCAAATTTCTCGAGATTTTCATAAATTTATTATCAAAGCAGAATTTGAAAAAGCCTTCGCATTGCTTGCGGTTGTTGAAACGCCCCTCGATCATTTTTTTGAACATGTGGTGGTAAATGATGTCGATAATTATGCTCGCGAAAATCGTTTAGTTTTATTGGCGATGATTCGAGATTTGTTTGATGAGGTCGGTGATCTTTCAAAAATTATGTAGCAATAAATTTCTTAAATTTTCAAATCAATTTGACATCAATATTTAATCAAATTTTATTAAAGTTTTATGCGTTTATCAAAATATTTTTTACCAACTTTAAAAGAAAATCCAATCGATGCCACAGTGGTTTCGCATCAACTCTTAGTTCGTTCGGGCATGATTCGCCAAACCGCTTCGGGAATTTATTCTTGGTTGCCTTTGGGCTTAAAAGTTTTGCGTAAAGTTGAAAAAATTATCAAAGAAGAAATGGATAAGGCGGGGGCTTTGGAGGTTTTAATGCCAACGATTCAGCCCGCAGAATTGTGGATTGAATCGGGTCGTTATGAAGCTTACGGCAAAGAAATGTTGCGAATAAAAGATCGTCACGATCGCGACATTCTCTACGGTCCAACTCACGAAGAGGTTATCACCGATTTATTTCGCAAAAATATCACTTCTTACAAAGATTTGCCAAAAAATTTATACCAAATTCATTGGAAATTTCGCGATGAAGTCCGCCCTAGATTTGGTTTGATGCGTGGTCGAGAATTTTTGATGAAAGATTCTTATTCATTCGATTTAAATGAAGAAGATGCCCGCAAAACTTATGATTTAATGTATGAAACTTATTTCAAAATTTTTCGTAAAATGGGTTTAAAACCAATTGCCTTGAGGGCCGATACGGGTGCGATTGGTGGTGATTTATCGCATGAATTTCATATTTTGGCGGATGTCGGTGAAAGTGCTATTTTTTATGATAAAAAATTTGACGAATTGAGTGACAAGCAAGAAATCGACATCGCTCAAACCCAACAAATATATGCCATGGCCGATGATTTACATATTCCCGAAAAATGTCCAATTCCGGCGGATCGCCTTGTTTCTAGGCGTGGAATTGAAGTTGGTCAAGTTTTCAATTTTGGTTTAAAATATTCTAAAGCCATGGAGGCTTCAGTAATGGGGGCGGGTGGCGAAAAAATTTATCCAAATATGGGTTCTTACGGCATTGGCGTTTCTCGCGTTGTGGCAGCTGCGATTGAGGCCAATCATGATGAAAATGGCATTATTTGGCCGGCTCCAATTGCTCCTTTCGATGTAATTTTGATTAATATTCGAGTGGGAGATGAAGCTTGTGATAAAGCTTGTGAAGAGCTTTATTTGAAGCTTCAAAATCAAGGTATTGAAGTGCTTTACGATGATACCAAAAATAGTTTGGGGCAAAAATTTTCGGTGGCGGATTTAATTGGCGTCCCGACGCAAATTATTGTCGGACCAAAATCTTTGGCTTTAGGAAAAGTTGAAATTAAAAATCGTAAAACCGGCGAGAAAAATGAAGCTTCATTTGATGAAGTGGCGATAAGGTTTTTAAAATAAATTTAAAATCAAAACTCCATATTTAAACTAGCCTTGAAGGCACGCACTGAGCCAAATTGCAAATTATTATTATTGTGCGCAGTGAGAAAATATTTTTTGTTAAAAATATTTTCAACATTAATTTGGGCGCGAATTTTTTCGTCAATTTTGTAAAATATTGCACCGTCAAAACGATTAAATCCTTTCAATTTTACTTTATTATCAACCGCCGAATATTGGCTTGATTGCTTGATAAATCCGAGTCCGAAACTTAATTTTTGTGAAAATTTATATTTATTCCACAAAGCAATTTTGTTACGCGGAGTTAGTGCCAATTTGTTGCCTTTTTTGGCATCAATCGTGGCGCTTGAAATTCTTGCATCAAGATGAGAGTAAGACGCAACTACTTCAAATTTTTTACTAATTTCGCCCGTCGCCGAAGTTTCAAAGCCACGAATTCTTGAGCTTCCCGTCAAGACATAATAGCCTGAACCTCTGGGGTCGATGGCTCGGCTATTGGTGCGATCTAATTGAAAAATTGCCGTGTTAAAATTAAGTTTTTCGTTGATATCCCATTTGGTGCCGATTTCGTAATTTTGTAATTTTTCTGGTTTTAAAAATTTTGATTTGGCGTCGAGTGAATTAAATTGATCGCCAGCACTCGGCAAATAGCTGGTGCCATAGCTCGAATAGATCGAAAGATTTTTTTGCGGTTTGAAAACTAAGCCAACTTTTGGTGAAATAAAATTATCGCGTCTTTTAAAATTTTGACCGGTATTTTTATTTTCTAATTTAATGTCGAAACTATCGAAGCGAAGCCCTGCCGTAAGTTCAAAATGTTCGTTAAACGCAATTTGATCTTGTAAATAAGTGCCCAAAACCACAACATTTGAATTATTGTTGATGTCGCTTGAAGCGCGACGATAAAAGACGGGAGTCAAATTTATATCATCAAAAATTGAAATTGGTAAAGTCGTATCTTTGTTGTTGAAATAGCCACTCAAGCGACTCGCCGACGAATCTTGATGAGTAATTTCGGTGCCAAATAACGCCAAATGTTTGAGCGAAAAAGCTTCAAATTTTTTGGTAATATCAGTTTGGTTGGTAAAATTTTTGCGCTCTTGCGAATTGTTATAAGCCGAGAGTTTGAATTTATTGTTGGCGTCAACTTCCGAATTCGCAAAAACATTTTTATAAAATTTTGAATATTGTGTAAAACGCGTTAAATTTTTTAATTGCAATTGATTTTGAAATTCGTGATTGAGGGTGGCAAAAACTGAATTCAATTTATTTTCCGAATTATTTTCATTGGGATTGCCAAAAAATTTTGAAGCCGAAGTTTTGAGCGGTTCGCCATTTTTGGAAGGGACGCCACGATCGTTAAAGCGATTATCATAAAAATATTCATAGCCAAATTTGATGTCGGTGTTTTTGCCAAGAATTATTGTGCCCGTAGGATTAAAGCCGAATCGTTCTAAATTGCCATAATCGCGAAAACTTTGCGATTTTTCATAAAATCCGTTGAAGCGAAGCGACAATTTATCGTTAATTTTTTCGCTTAAATCGGTTTGCAAACGGCGATTTTCAAAGGATCCGCCGGATAAAATAATTTGGCGTTTTTTTATGCCATCGGCAAATTTAGAAACCCGATTGACCAAGCCTCCAGCCCCGCCACGACCGAAAGCCAAAGCATTTGGACCGTTCAAAAATTCAACTTTTTCGATGTTATAAAAATCGCGAAAATATTGCATATCGTCGCGAGCACCATCGATAAAAAAATCGGCGTTCGAACTGTTGCCACGAATTGAAATTTGATCGCGATTGCCTTCACCTTGTTGAATGTTGACGCTTGGAATATAAAGCGTTGCTTGCCCCATATTTACAATATCTTGATCGCGAATTTGTTGTTGCGAAACCGTGTTTATCGCTTGCGGAATATCGCGTAAAATTTTGTTGGTGCGAGTTGAGCTATTGGTGCTTTCGGCTCGATAGCCATTTTGATTTTCA
>CAJBXX010000207.1 GCA_903959715.1 uncultured Alphaproteobacteria bacterium
CGGGAAAAAACAAGGAAATTTTTTTATAATTGATGATAAAAAAATCAAAGATTCCTCAACAATTTTTGTAGCGGAAGGCTTTGCCACGGCAGTTTCAATTCATTTAGCGACCAATAAGCCCGTTGCGGTTGCGTTTGACGCTGGAAATATCGAACATGTTTTAAAAAATCTTAAATCAACATTCGCCGATAAGAATTTTATTATCACCGCCGATAATGATTTATATAGTGAAAAAAATATTGGCTTGCAAAAAACTAATTTAGCGGGACAAAAATATGGCGCTAAAGTCGTAATTCCAAATTTTCATAATTTAAATCTTTTGCCTAATGATTTGAATCCTCAACACCTTAAACCCACGGATTTCAACGATCTTCATCAAATAGCGGGACTTGAAATAGTTAAAAACCAAATCCACAATTCAACTCAAATGATTGTTAAGCATCATGAATTTGGAATTGATTAAATTTTCAGTTTAATTTGATTTTATAATTATCAAGTTAAGAAAGGAGAAGTTGCACTAAATTTAAGGGACCCTTCTTAATGCATCAGAATTAGACTTAAATAAAAAAGTTAATTAAGAGTAACCGCGAATGTTGATTTTTGAAATTAGAGAGATATTTTATTGCTACATTTTTCAATAAATCTTTTATTTACTTATGTCAAAATCACTTGATTTGGAATATGCTAGCTTTGTTGATGAGGCTTCTCAGGAATTATTTAAGAAACTTAAATCCGATGAAAAAAGTGCTGAATTTGCTGGAAGTTTTTTAGCGGGTGAGAGTGGTCATGTTACTAGAGAAAAAATTGATAAAACTAGATTTCAAGGAGCAATGTCTTCTGATAATTATGAAGGTTTAAAAGGGATATTTTTAGAAGTTCCAAAAGAAAATCTTTATACTTTATGCACTTTAAATGATGTAAAAATTCCAGTCAGTATATCTTCGCAAATCAGTGGCAAAAATCATGATGAAGCAATTGATCATCTAAGACAAATTGTGGGAGTAGAAAATAAATATGATGGTGTATGTGTAGTTAAAGCAGGAGGTGATATACGCGAGATTGGCAGTGAAAATTCCGATAAGCCATTTTCTCTGCATTCGATTGGTAAGGTTTTAACTGGAGCCTTAGTTGCAGAAATGGTGGCTCGCGATATAATTCCTAGAGATGAACTTACTGCTACTGGTTTAAAATTAGATGAAAATGTTAGAAAATTTTTAAAAGAAAACCTAGGGCAAGTAAGCCAAAGAGTAGATGAGGTGACTCTTCATCAAGCAATGACGCATCGTGCTGGCTTTCAAGATTATCTGCCAAAATATATGAATGCGATTGAAAGAGGAGTTGACGATAGTAAAATTCCTCAACCGACTAATCCCATAGATTTTTTAATTTATGCTGATAACGCAGTTAAAAATCATGAAGGTGGCACTAAAGAGTCATATAGTAACATGGGAATTTTGCTTGTGGGTCTTGTTGCAAAACATTATTACAACAGGGGAAAACCAGAGTCAGAACATAAATCTTACAATGAAATTTTAAAGGAATTGGTGCTTGACCCAGCTGGAATGACCGGCTTTTCCATTACCCCTCCTACTGAAGCTTTAATAAATCCAACAAGTAAAGTGCAACCTAACATGTGTGGCAGTCCTGCTGGTGGATATTGGGCAACTTCTAAGGATATGGAGAATTTTGCTGAGCATCTTTGTAGCAGAATGCAAGATGAAAGTTTTAGAAGAGCGATAGAGAATTATTGTCAGGAATTTTATAACAAGAAGAAGCAAGTCATAAGTCACGCTGGTGATATTGGCGCAGAAGGTTCGGCTTGGTTTTCAGTTCATGTCCCTTCAGGCACTTCTTGCGTTATGGCACAAAATGGCCCCTTTGCTGGAATGACTGGAAAACAACTTTCTACATTGATTACAAGCGAACAAGAAAGAGGGGCTGAAAAATCAACAGATAAAAAAAGTTCCGATCAAGAGCCTCAAAATTCCGGTGAAAGACCGCCATCTAGAGTTAAAGCTGAATTGCACCCATCCAACAAACTCCTCGAGAGTAGTCATCCTCCTCGATAAATTTTGTCATCAGAGGTCTTAAGTGATTGTCCCGCCCTGGTTGCGCTAGTTTTACCAAGAAGCGTCGGCGGGCACTATTGATTTCGATTAAACACTCAACAAGCTGTAATGTCAAGTAGATTGTTTAAAAAAATAAAAAGCCAAAATAATTTTAAAATAAGGTTGATGGTTTGATATTGATATAAATCTATTTTCCGAAACGGATTGTTTCGGAAATAAGATTTTTCTAACATAAATTGGTGTTTAATAAATA
>CAJBXX010000208.1 GCA_903959715.1 uncultured Alphaproteobacteria bacterium
AAAAAATAAATTAAAAACAACCAAAATAATAATTTGATTAATTTCCAAAAAGGCTCCGATAGTAAATCCGAGTAGGGCTGAATGAGAAACGGCATCTCCATAAAATGAAATTTTTTTCCACAAAACCAAATTGCCCATCATGGAGCATGCCAAAGAGCAAAATATTATTGTCAAAAATGGTATTATTAAAAAATTTATCACCGTATTAAAAATTTTGGATTGAATTTTTGTATTTTAATTTATTGCAAATATTATAAAATTATTTAGTTTAACATTGCTATATTAAATTACAAAAGGAGAGCGAATTATTTATGCGTGATGTTAATAAAAAATACGGCGAAATTTCCATCAAAGGCGAGGCAAATAGTTTTTTTTATAAAATGATGCATTATTTGGGAATTCTTTTGGTGGTGGTTTTGATAATTACCGCTTTGTATTTTATAGTTCCAGAATTTTTTAGATTTATTATGGATTATATAACTGATATAATTAAAAAAGATTATCCAAATTTAAAATAATTTCATAAATTTAACTTTTAATTTAAATTTAATTTTGATTATAATGAGAAAAAGATTTAAAGAATAATCATGTTTTTAAAATTAAAAAATCATAATAAACTATTTAAAATGATTAATAAAAATTCTAATTTAATGCATAAAAATAATTCCAAAAATAATTCTATTAAAGATTTTAAAAAAGAAGAATTACTTAATTTTTATCGCGAAATGTTGTTGATCCGCCGTTTTGAAGAAAAGGCTGGGCAACTCTACGGAATGGGCTTAATTGCAGGTTTTTGTCACCTTTATATTGGTCAAGAAGCAATTGCTTCGGGAATGCACTTTACCATGCAAAAAGGTGATAAAGTTATTACAACTTATCGCGATCACGGTCATATGATTGCGGTCGGATCTGATCCAAAAAAAATCATGGCAGAATTGCTCGGAAGAAAAGATGGCTCTTCAAAAGGCAAGGGTGGTTCAATGCATTTATTTGATTTAGAAAAACATTTTTATGGTGGGCATGGTATCGTCGGTGCTTCGGTTCCAATCGGTGCCGGACTTGCCTTTGCTGATAAATATAAGGGCAACAATAATGTAACTTATTGCTATTTTGGCGATGGTGCGGCGCATCAAGGTCAAGTTTACGAAGCTTTTAATATGGCAAAATTATGGAATTTACCAGTTTTGTTTATTATTGAAAATAATCACTATGCCATGGGAACTTCTCTGGCAAGGTCATCTTCGGTTGACGAACTTCATAAAAGAGGAATCGGCTTCAATATTCCGGGCGTTAAAATAAATGGCATGGATATTTTTGAAGTAATTCATGAAGGTCAAAAATGTGTTGATTATGTAAGGGCGGGCAATGGTCCAATGATTGTCGAAATGGATACTTATCGTTATCGCGGGCATTCAATGTCTGATCCGGCAACTTATCGCTCTAAGGAAGAGGTCAATTGTAAAAAAGATCAAGATCCAATTGATTCGCTCAGAATTGCGATTCTTGAAAATAAAATTGTCGATGAAAATGCAATTAAAAAAATTGATGATGAAATAAAAATTGAAATTAATGAAATAGTTGAGTTTGCAAAAAACAGTCCCGAGCCTGATGAATCAGAGCTTTTAACCGAGATTTATAACTAATTTATGACTCTTAGAAAAATTACAGTTCGTGAAGCGCTTCGTGAAGCAATGGCGGAAGAAATGCGTAATCATCCCGAAATTTATGTGATGGGCGAAGAGGTCGCCGAATATAATGGGGCCTATAAAATAACCCAAGGCTTACTTGCCGAATTTGGTGCTAAAAGAGTGATCGACACGCCAATTACTGAGCATGGATTTGCGGGTCTTGCCATCGGTTCAGCTTTTGCTGGGTTGAGACCAATCGTTGAATTTATGACATTCAATTTTGCCATGCAAGCGATCGATCAAATCATCAACTCCGCCGCCAAAACAAATTATATGTCGGGTGGGCAAGTGCGTTGCCCAATTGTGTTTCGTGGTCCAAACGGGGCGGCGTCTCGAGTCGGCGCTCAACATTCGCAATGTTACGCTTCTTGGTATGGTTCAATTCCGGGATTAAAAGTGGTTGCACCTTACAGTGCGTCGGATGCAAAGGGTTTATTAAAATCAGCGATTCGCGATCCAAATCCCGTAATTTTTCTTGAAAATGAAATCACTTACGGCTTTAGTTTTGAAGAAGAATATGATGATGATCATATTGTTGAAATTGGTAAAGCAAAAATTTTACGCGAAGGTTCCGACATCACGATTATCGCCTTCTCTTTGGTTGTTAAATATGCTCTCGAAGCCGCCGAAGAGCTTGAAAAAATTGGTATTTCCGCCGAGGTGATCGATCTAAGAACGATTCGCCCACTTGATCGCGAAACAATTGTAAATTCGGTGAAAAAAACTTCACGATGCATAACTGTTGAAGAGGGCTTTCCATTTGCCTCAATCGGCAGTGAAATCGCCTCAATTTAATTGACGAAGCTTTTGATTATTTAGACGCGCCGATTAAAAAATTAGCATCGGTTGATGCTCCATTGCCATATGCCGAAAATCTAGAAAGACTTGCTTTGCCGAAAAGCAAAGACATTGTAAAAGTCGCCAAAGAACTTTGTAATAAAGAGTAAATTCGTTCTTTAAAAAAATTTAAATTGTTTTTTAATTTAGATTTTGGATAATTAAGTGATAATCAAAACAATTTTTTTTAAAAAATGGTTATCACTAGAAATACTTTATACAATTTCATCAGAAGACATCGCATCAATAAAGCAACATTTGTTTCCTATTGCGTAGCAATCTCAATGATTTTATATTTCATGTTTGTCTCGATATTTGGCGATAAAGGTTTGGTCGAATATTATTCAATAAAAAAACAAGTATCAGAAATAGAATCAAAAAAATTTGAATTACAAAATAAAATTCGCCTTAAAAAAGAAATGATTCAAGGTATGGATTACAACTCTCTGGATCTTGATTTAGTTGATGAGCAATCTAGAAAAACATTGGGTTATGTTGGAAAAGACGAAATCGTTATTTATCGCGAAAAAGCTAATAAAAAATCTAATTAAAATATTTCAAAATGCCAATCAAGCAAGAATTTTACAGAAAAATATTTCATCTTTTTTTGTTTTTAATTCCATTTTTTTTCATTAAATTTGGAAAAATTCAATTTCTCACAATATTCATTCCGCTCGCAATAACAGTGATTCTAATCGATTATTATCGATGTAAACATGA
>CAJBXX010000209.1 GCA_903959715.1 uncultured Alphaproteobacteria bacterium
CCTTCGTAAAGGGTGCAATAAAATTAAATAACAATAATATTTTAGGAATTACTTCAAAATTTGAGCTTAATTTTAATACTAATTCTAAAAATGAAAATCCCAATCTTGATCAAGTTTTTTTATATTTTGATAATAATTTTGGACGCTTTGAATTTGGTAATTTTGTTGCGGTAAATCAAAAAATGAAATATGGTCCAGCTCGCTTTGCCAGAGGAGCGGGAGGAATTAATGGCAAATATTTAGAACATGTTAATTTGCCAAGTTTTAATCAAAATTCGGCATTGTGTGCAGGCGATATTTCTTCAATTTCATGTTCAAATATTAAGCATCCGCGTTTCATAACATTGGCACAATCGCCAATTGGTCACGGCGGTTACGCCAAAGGATTTTATCCGCGCGATGTTGATAATTTTTATAAATTAAATGCTAAAATTTCTGATTTTAACCGCAATAATTTTCGTTCATTGCGTGACGATAGTTACGAAGGTCTTGAAGACGCATTAAAATTGAGTTATTACACCAAAAAAATTAATCAAATGCAATTTGGAGCAAGCTTTGCTCCACTTAGTTCTAATCAAGGTTTTACCGCCAAAACCGCTCCAGATTCCAGTGACATTAAATTAAAAAATTTATTGAGCTTGGGAATTAATTATTCTAATGATTTTGATAATTTAAATATTTCTTCATCTGCAACCGCTGAATATGCAAAGCCTCAAACAAAAAATGGCATTGCTAGAAATGAATTATTGGCATATGATTTTGGAACGAGTTTGAGTTATTTTGGCTTTACTTTTGGCGCTTCCTTCGGCTCTTGGGGGAAATCTTTATATGCAAAAAATGGCGTTTATTCTTGTGATTACGATTATTCCAAAAATTTACAATTACAAAATTGTGATAATTCACCAAATAATTTAAAAAATTCATCTTATTATACAACCGGTTTAGCTTATCAAATTGGTCCTTTCAACACTAGTCTTACTTCAATCAATAGCACTTTTCAAAAAAATAAATATAATGCAATTTCATTTGGTGTTGATTATAAAATTAAGAAAAATTTGTTAACCTATTTTGAAATTACTCAATATAAATTTAAAAGTGATCAATTGGTTTTTAGTTCAAATGTGGAAGAAATAAAAGTTGCAAATTTAACGCAAAATATTCAAGATAATAACGGAAAAGTTTTTCTTACAGGAATTTATTATTTATTCTAAAACATGACAGTCGACGCTCTCGATTCATTCTTACTGCCTCTAAAACAAATCTTTGATCGTGAAGGCGTTAACGAGATTTCAATTAATCGTCCGTTTGAAGCGTGGGTTGAAATTAAAGGCGATATGTATCGAGAAGAACTGCCAAATTTTGATGTTGAGCATTTAAAATCACTCGGCAGACTTATCGCTCAATCAACCGAACAAAGAATTAGCGAAGAAGAGCCCTTGCTTTCGGCTACTTTGCCCAATGGTTTTAGGGTGCAAATAGTTTTTCCGCCAGCTTGTGAAGTTGGAAATGTCGTTATGTCGATTCGTAAGCCCTCAGCTTTAAAATGGTCGCTTGATGATTATGAAAAAATGGGCATGTTTGATGCTACTTCGGTTGGTGCGATTGAAGATAAAAATTCGTTAATTCTCGCCAAATTATTGCAACTAAATCGCATTAAAGAATTTATTTCGCGAGCGGTTCTTTACAAAAAAAATATTATAATTTCAGGCGGAACTTCAACTGGTAAAACCACTTTTACGAACGCCGTGATCCTTTCTATTCCTCATCACGAGAGGCTTATAACTTGTGAAGATGCTCGCGAAATCGATTTAACTTCTCACGAAAATAAAGTGCATTTGTTAGCTTCAAAAGGTGCTCAGGGTCGAGCTAAAGTTACAACTCAAGATCTTATCGAGGCTTGTTTGCGTTTGCGTCCCGAACGAATTATCGTCGGCGAGTTGCGTGGAGCTGAAGCTTTTAGTTTTTTACGAGCCATAAATACCGGTCATCCCGGTTCGATTTCAACGCTTCACGCCGATACACCTTTAATGGCAATCGAGCAATTGAAAATGATGGTTATGCAAGCTGGGCTTGGTTTGTCGCCCTCTGAAATAACTTCTTATATCAAAAATGTCATTGATATTATAATTCAATTAAAACGCGGAGAGAAGGGTAAGCGTTATATTTCCGAAATATATTATCGTCCTTTGCACGGCAATCAATAAATTTAAAAATAATGAAAAATCTAAGATTCTTTGATAAAAAATTTGATTCTTTAACAATTGAGAAAATCATTGATATAACTAATACCAAGCCTCATAAAGAATGCGATTTAAATTCTAAAATTTTTGATATAAAAACTCTCGAATCGGCAACGCAAAATGACATTTCTTTTTTAAATTCTGGACAATATCTTGAAAAATTTTCCAATTCTAACGCTGGATTTTGCTTCATTGATGAAAAAAATATTGCAAAAATTCCGCCAACTATGATTGGATTAATTTCCAAAAATCCTTATTTTTCTTATGCCCAAATCGTAAGCGAATTTTATCAGCAAAAAAAACCAGATTTTTTATCGAAAAATTTAATTCATTCTTCGGTAAAAATTGGTAAAAATGTTGAAATTGCGCCAAATGTTTTTATTGGAAAAAATGTCGAAATTGGCGATAATTCAATCATTGGTCCGAATTGCTCAATCCTTGATGGCGTTGTTATTGGAACCAATTGCATAATTAATTCAAATGTCGTAATTACTTGTGCAATTATTGGCAATAATTGTGAAATTTTTAATGGCGCAAAAATTGGTCAAGATGGTTTTGGTTTTGTTCACAATTCAGGAAAAAATCACAAAATAATTCAAATTGGCATTGTTGAAATTGGCAATAATGTTGAAATCGGCGCCAATAGTTGCGTTGATCGCGGAGCTCTTGAAAATACCATTATTCATGATGAAGTAAAAATCGATAATCTTTGCCAAATTGCTCATAATGTTGAAATTGGTTATGGCACGGTTATCGCGGGTTCAACCGCAATTGCGGGAAGTTGTAAAATTGGTAAATATGTCCAAATTGGCGGAAATTGTAGCATCGGTGGGCATTTAAAAATTGGCGATGGCGTTAAAATTGCCGGCATGAGTGGAGTAATGCGAGATGTTGAGTCGATGGCGATAATGGCGGGAATTCCGGTTTTGCCAATAAAAAAATGGCATCGCATAAATGCTCTTTTAAATAAAATGGTTTCAAAAAATAATTAAAATTTAAAAACAATTTTTGCCAATTTCAATTTTAAAACCATTAAGAAATTCATGAATTTTTAACGGATTTTTACCTTGTCTTTGAAGCTTTAAGGGCTTGATTAGCCCGTCTTGGCAAACAATAGATAAATCTTTATCAAAAATCGTTCCAATTAATTTTTTATCGATATTTTTATCTTGTAAAAAAGAGCATTCTAAAATTTTTATTTTTTCATTATCATAATTAAAATGGGCATCTAAATTGCCATTCAAGCCACGAATTTTATTAAATATTTCTTCACAACTTTTATTCCAATCAATTAAACATTCATTTTTTTCAATTTTTTTCGCAAAAGTTGCTAATCTATCATCTTGTTTATGAAAATTTATTGATTTTTCAGAAATATGATTAAGAGTTTTAATTATTAAATGAGCCCCAATTTCGGCGGTTTTTTGTGAAATAATCTGATAATTTTCATTATTAAAAATCGTGAAATCTTCTTGATTAACAATGTCTCCACTGTCAACACCACTATCCATTTTAATAACGCAAACCGCACTTTCTTTTTCGCCATTCATTATGCTTCTTTGCAATGGAGCACTTCCGCGATAAAGCGGGAGTTTTGAGGGATGGACATTAAAACATCCGAATTTTGGAATATTTAAAATTTCTGGCGGAAGAATTAAGCCATAAGAAATTACAATCGCCACATCGGGATTTAAATCATGAAACTCCTTTTGAATCAAGGGTTCTCGCAATGTTTTTGGAGTAAAAACTTTAAGATTTTTTTGTTGGCAAAATCATGAATTGGTGAAATTTGTAATTTATTTCCACGACCGCTAATCTTTGGTTCTTTGGTATAAACCGCCAAAATTTTATAATCATTTATGGATAATAATTTTTTAAGAGTTGGAACGGCGAAATCGGAAGTTCCCATAAAAACAATTTTCATAAAACATA
>CAJBXX010000210.1 GCA_903959715.1 uncultured Alphaproteobacteria bacterium
ATCTTTGGGCAAAAGTGTAATTTTAATTTGATGCTCAAGCTCGGGAACTTTTTTCGAAAGCGTAAATTTTTCCTCCTCAAGCATGTCGCGCATTTCCTTGTCGAGACTGCTATCGGCAAGCATCGCATCGACCTCTTTGGCTTCTTGTTGCGCATTTTTATATTCGTGAATCGACGCCACAACTTCTTGCATATCGGAATGCTCTTTAGAAATTTTGGCGAAGTTCTGACCTAGATTATTAGGGTCTTGAAGCTTTTTTTCAAGCTCATTAAATTTAGCAACAATGCTATCAAGTTTTTGATTTAGGGACATAGTTTATTTTTTGTTAGTTCTAATTTTTGAAAATTTTTTGTGTAAAAAATTTTTTAAATCTTGCAAAATCTCGCTTTCATAATCAATCCATTCGATGGCTTTGTCCATTGTTTTATTATAAGATTTTAATAAAATTTCCATCCGCATTTTGTCTTTATGATGCGATTGAATATTTGGCTTCGGAGATTTATGTTTTAAACAATCTTCCAAAGTATTGAGACAATTTAATTTATTTTGATATTCTGGCTTTAAGGCATTGATGAATAAAGTTTCCAATTCCCCATATTCTTGAGTTTCCTTATTAAATGGCATAATAAAATGATCGATTTCGAATTGATCAAAAGCGCGGTGAGATTGAATAAAACTGTGATCCTTGATTTGATTTTTTATTTCCTTTAACGCCTCAGAAACCTTAGAATAGCCAGCCGGTTGATATTCCTGATGATGAATTTCCCAATCGGCATCAACTATTAAAAAAGTTTTTGATAAATTTTCATCATCGCTATTTTCTTCAATATGGTTTATAATATTTACAACTCCTTTACGAAAAAAATGGCTTTTACCCCCCTCTTCCTTAATTTTTTTAACAACATAAAAATCATCAGCAATATTTAATTCCTCCTTGGAAATAAATAATTTTATAAATTTCTCCATAAAATCTTTATCGGATGAGCCCTCAACAATAAAAAGATTTTTTATAAATTTTTTGGTCATAATTTAGTAGTGATTTTTTATTATCTGATTTCGGTTGAACTTTCAACCATAACCTTTAGCAAGGCAAAACTAAAAGGACGCGCCCTTACCTCATTTTTAACTTTTACCAATCTAAAAACCGCAAGTTCTTCATCAATTTTTTCATCAGTTTTATAGCGATTTTCAAAAACTCTTACGATGCTTTTTATGGCGTCATAAGAATGCGTCGTGGCAAAAAGTTGAATGTTTTTTTCTTCGCATAATTTTAGTAATTGCTCCCAAAAAACATCTTGTTTATCGTAATATAAACCATTATCGATTTCATCGATACAAAGAAGGGTTAGAACATCGCGCTTACCAGCTAAATCTATGGTTAAAAGTATGTCAAAAAACTTTTTAAAACCATTGCCCATGTCTTGCAAATAAACGGTAAAATCATTTTTGCGAAAAGCTAAATCATAATCACTAATTAATTCTATTTTCTTTAAGTCTTTTTCAAAATTTTGTAAAATTATTGAATATTTTTCATCAATCTCATTAGATTCTTTAAGATTTGCTAATTCTTTTAGCTTTGACCATTTATTAACTATTTCATGCTTACTTGGAGTCTCATCACATAAAAAAATAACTTGATATTCTTGGAAATCTTTAATTTCTGAATCATATGTACCAAGGGATGAGAAGCCTATTTTTTGAATATTTTTTTGATTACTAAATTTGTATTCTGAAATAAAACTCTTAGGCTCCGATAATTTTTCTTTTTCATTATTTGATTCAAATTTTTCGTTATGTTCAATAAATTTTTCAATTTTATTAGTTTGAAACATTTTTAGATCAACTTTTAAAGTTGATTTTTTTTGATCCTGAAAGGCAAACTCGGTATCTATCTCTATAATATTTGTGAATATTTTTTTAAAAATTAAATTTTTGAAATCATGAATTGATAACCTAAAATATTTTGGGAAATTTTTTAAAAAATTAAAATCGGATGAATGAACATCTCTTGCCTTCATAATCTTAAAATGATTCTTCAAACTCGGCGACAAAAACCCAACAGCCTCTAGAACACTACTCTTGCCCGAATTATTATCACCGACAAAAATATTCACTCTTTTTAAATCTTTAAGGTGAAAATTTTCGAAACAACGGAAATTTTTAATCGTTAAATTTTTCAAGATGTTTTTTTTGCTGGTTTTTTTTGCCATAATTTATAAAAATTAAAGAATTATTTTGGCATAATATCAAATTAACTTGTTATAATTTTTCTTGCCAAAATCATTAAATGGTGCTTTATTAAAAGCCATTTTAGCATAAATAGCAATATTTTATTTGGCAAAATTAATTCAATTTTTCAATCATGACCGCAAATTTTTATATCACTTCGCCGATTTATTATGTCAATGATTCGCCTCATATCGGACATGCTTACACCTCGATTGCGTGCGACGCTATGGCGCGTTTTCATCGCTTAAAATCGCATCAAGTTTTTTTCTTGACAGGCACAGATGAGCATGGGCAAAAAGTTGAAAAATCTGCGTTAAATAAAGCAAAAAATCCGCAACAATTTTGCGATGAAGTTTCGCAAAAATTTCGTGATTTAACCAAAACATTAAACCTCTCGAATGATGATTTTATTCGCACCACCGAAGATCGTCACAAAAAAACCGTCGAAAAATTTTGGAATATTTTAGAAAAAAATGGCTTCATTTACAAAGACATTTATGAAGGTTGGTACGCCGTTCGCGACGAAGCTTTTTACGGCGCCGATGAAATTGTCGATGGCAAGGCACCTACGGGCGCCGAGGTTACTTGGCATCGTGAAGAAAGTTATTTTTTCCGCCTTTCGGCTTTTCAAGATAAATTATTGGCACTTTACGACGCGGTTCCCGACTTCATCCGCCCTATCTCTCGCCATAATGAAATCGTCAATTTTGTTAAATCGGGCTTGAAAGATTTATCAATTTCACGCACTTCTTTTTCATGGGGAATTAAGGTTCCAAATGACGAAAAACATGTGATTTATGTGTGGCTCGATGCTCTCACCAACTATCTCTCAGCCCTTGGTTTTGCTGAAGAAAACGCTAATTATAAAAAATTTTGGAACGACGCTTCGCACTCGCCACTTCATATTGTCGGCAAAGATATCGC
>CAJBXX010000211.1 GCA_903959715.1 uncultured Alphaproteobacteria bacterium
AATCAAAATGAATATTTTGATTGAGAAAAGCGACGAAGCCTTGCGTTTAAAAAATAGCCTAAACGGCTATTTTTAGCGAAGAGCGGGACAAGGAGCGAAGGCGACGCGGTCCCTGGGGCGAGTCGTCTTCGAAATCAAAATGAATATTTTGATTGAGAAAAGCGACGAAGCAATGAGAAAAACTAAAACAAAAAAAATTTCAAAAAGACAATTTCTTGATTTAACTTTTAAACTAAAAAATATTCCGATTTTTTAAAGAAAAATAACCCCTCACCCTAACCCTCTCCCCGCAAGCGGGGAGAGGGGATTGGAAGGAATTTCTCTTTTGCTCCAAGAAAAAAATTGATGAGATTTTTTATTTTAAGGATTGAGATGATTTTAAATTTTAAAATTTTTTAATTTGATTTTTAGCGAAGGAAATTATCGTCCTTATTCCCTCTCCACGCTTGCTTAGGAGAGGGCTAGGGGGAGGGGCTTATAAATCTACATTTTAAACAAAATCAATTAATCATTACTGACACGCCAAACATTCTTCATATTTTTCCGTAGAATCAGTTTTGGCAAAATCAATATCATCTCTTTGCGTTTTATTTGAAACCTTGTCCGCCCTTTGAATTGAAGTTGAGCGACAATAATATAAACTTTTCAAACCTTTTTGCCACGCTCTAAAATGAATGTCGTGAAGATGTTTTTTGGAAACATTTCCGGGAGCGAAAATGTTTAAACTTTGAGCTTGGCAAATAAATTCTTGGCGTTCAGCCGCTAAATCAATAATCCATCTTTGGTCAATTTCGGGCGCGGTTTTGAAAACTAATTTTTCATGTTCATCGAGAAAATCAAGATGTTGCACCGAGCCCTCATTGATGGTGATTGACGACCAAACATCCTCACCATTTTTACCTTTGGTTTCTAAGAGTTTAACTAAATTTTTATTACGAACATTGAACGATCCCGTCAAAGTTTTTTGCGTAAAAGAATTGGCGGCAAATGGTTCAATTCCTGGAGAAGAATTGCCGGCGATGATTGAGATTGAAGCGGTGGGAGCAATTGCCAGTTTGTTGGAAAATCTTTCTTCGATACCAACATCTTGAGCGTCGGGGCAGGCTCCGCGTTCTTTGGCAAGAATTTTTGAAGCTTTATCAACGCCTTGTTTAATTTGCATAAATATTTTTTTATTCCAAACTTTGCTCATTGCTGATTCAATCGGCACATTTTTGCTTTGCAAAAAGGAGTGGAAGCCCATGACTCCAAGCCCGACGCTTCTTTCACGCATGGCGGAATATTTGGCTTTTGCCATGCCCTCAGGAGCTTTTTCGATAAAATCTTGTAAAACATTATCGAGGAAACGCATTACATCCTCAAGGATTTGCGGGTTGTCTTTCCATTCATCATAATATTCTAAATTAAGCGATGATAAACAACAAACTGCTGTTCTATCGTTGCCCAAATGGTCGATGCCAGTTGGTAAAGTGATTTCACTACATAAATTTGAAGTTTTGACTTCAAGTTTTAATTTTTGTTGATGAAGTGGCGTTGTGCGATTAACGGCATCAATAAATAAAATGTAAGGTTCGCCAGTTTCAATGCGAGTTGTTAAGAGCTTGATCCAAATGGTGCGAGCCTTTACGACATCGAGAGTTTTTCCGCTATGCGGACTTTTCAATTCAAAATCACCATCTTTTTCAACGGCACGCATAAATTCGTCGGTGACTACAACGCCATGATGAAGATTCAAAGAGCGACGATTCGGATCGCCACCAGTTGGGCGACGAAGGTCGATAAACTCTTCAATTTCGGGATGATCGACGGGCAAATAAACAGCAGCCGAACCGCGTCGCAAGCTACCTTGAGAGATTGCCAAAGTTTGCGAATCCATAACTTTAATAAAAGGAATTATGCCCGAAGTTTTGCCGTTGCCACGAACGGTTTCGCCAATCGATCTTAAATTGCCCCAATAGCTTCCAATTCCGCCACCACGCGAAGCGAGTAAAACATTTTCATTCCATAAATTTACGATGCCACTCAAAGAATCGGAAGATTCATTTAAAAAACAAGAAATTGGTAAACCTCTTTCGGTTCCGCCATTGCTAAGAACGGGAGTTGCTGGCATGAACCATAAATTAGAAATATAATCGTAAATTCGGTTAGCATGTTCTTGATTGTCGGAGTAATAAGAAGCAACGCGAGCGAACAATTCTTGAAAAGTTTCGTCGGGCATTAAATAGCGATCTTTCAAAACCGCTTTACCAAAATTGCTAAGACGATCATCTTTTTTGTTGTTAATATTTATCTTAAAATTTTGTTTAGATTCTGTTGTTTTTTTGTTATTAATTGATGGTTTTGCGGTGTTTTTTAAGATATTTTTCTTTGTCATAATTTGTTAATCCTAAAATCTATTGAGTTGTTAAGTTGTCCTTAGAGGGTATTCATAAAACCGCATCTAAATCTATATTTAGTGCAGGTTAATTAAAAATTACACTACATGTTGTTTAAAATTTAATTTCTAAAAACAAATTGTCCACAAAAATTTTTTCAATAAAAGTAAAAAAATTGCTTTACGATTAAAATTAATGTTTTTATTGAAAAATAATTTTTTTCAAAAAGCGTTCGAAGTATTTTTTTTCTAGATTAAGAAATGTTAAAAAATATTAAGTGTTGAAGTTAAAAACTATAAAAA
>CAJBXX010000212.1 GCA_903959715.1 uncultured Alphaproteobacteria bacterium
AATAGCCTAAACGGCTATTTTTAGCAAATAACGGGATTAGGAGCGAAGGCGACGCAATCCCTGGGGCGAGTCGTCTTCGAAATCAAAATGAATATTTTGATTGAGAAAAGCGACGAAGCAATGAAAAAAAATTAAAACAAAAAAACTTCCAAAAAGTCGATTTCTTGATTCTGTTTTTTAAATTTTTTTTAAAGCCCCTCACCCTAACCCTCTCCCCGCAAGCGGGGCGAGGGGATGACGGCGAAGATTTTTTTAAAAAAGTAAATTAAAAAAACTCTCTACAATATTTTGTGTTGGGTTAAAAAATTGATCTAATTTCCTCTTTGATATTTTATTTATTACAAAAAACTAATCCATCGAATCCCCTCTCCCCACTTGTGGGGAGAGGGTTAGGGTGAGGGGTTTTAATAGAAATTTCTTGATTTTACTTTAACCCCTCCCAAAATTCTCTTGCAGAAAATTTTAATCTCCCGAAAAGCGGGAGGGTGATGAGCCCGTTAGCTTGACGAGAGTTTTTTTAAGCGTAGAGGGGGGGGGCTAAGCTCTCTCAAGGCAAAGAAGCTTGTGACACCGTAAGGCGTTGAGACTATTACTAAAATTGTATAGGTGGCAAGAGTTCTTTGAGCTCGAAATTGTTGCGAGTGTGATGAGAATTTGATCGATGTTTATACATAATTTTGCGAAGAGGATGGGGGGGTTAATAAAGTAGTTGTCCTAGTGCCAGATGGTGTTGCCGATGGTTTTTTTTGTTGTTGCGAAAAAATATTCTCTACCTCCTTAACTCCTAAACTTATAAATCCAAAGCACATTGATGTTGTGTTAATAAGTGAAGCATGCAAATTGTTGAGAAGAGTTTTTGATGTTTTGATAATATCGGGATCTGAGTGGGTGCCTGGATTAGGAGAAAATTTTGCATGCAATTGATTAATGCTATCGATAGCATTTGTCGATGAACTATTATATAAATCATCGACAACTTTTCTTGTTTTTTTATTTTCATGCCCTCGATCGCTCGAAGTTTTCGTTGCTGAAACATCATCAATTGAATCATTAACAATTATTGAGTCAATTAAACTTTTTTGATTTAAAATTTTTTTTAATTTTGCTTTATCATCATTCGGAATATCTTGTAAAGCTTTTGCCTTTTTTTCAATAATTTCCGCAATTGAATCTATTGTTTTAGAATCATATGCATCTGGAGTTCTAGAATGAAGTTGTGCTAAAATAGGTTCTTCAATTATTTTATTTTTGGATTCAGCCATAAAATTACCAGTTAAGCCATCTTCAACTAAAAAATCAAAACATAATTCTTTGGCTTTTATTAAAACATTTTTGGCGGAAGCTTCGTAGGTGTTTACTTTCACAGTTTCTTTTTTATAACCATCTTCCATGGTCTTAAGATGCCTTTCCGTTCCAATATTATCAAAAACCTCTTCCAATATTAAATATTGCAATATTGCTTTTGCGCGAGAATTTTTTTCATCTTCACTTTCAAATATATTCATATTTATTTTTTATATTTACGATTAATATAAATTTGTTGGAGGATAGATAGGGTGTTGCTCCAAGTCCAGTAAATAACTAATCCGGCGGGGAAGGTCGCTAAAACAATTGTTAAACCATAAGGCATAAATTTTAGAATTTTTGCTTGCGTTGGATCTGCCGGCGGAGGGCTTAATTTTTGCTGAATAACCATGGTAGCGCCCATCAACATTGGCCAAATTCCGAGGCTAAAACTTGACGAAACTTCAAATGGTAATAATCCGAAAAGATTTAAAATTGTGGTTGGATCTGGTGCCGACAAATCTTTGATCCAGCCAAAGAATGGCGAATGACGCATGTCGAGAGTTACATAAAAAACTTTATAAAGTGCGAAAAATACTGGAATTTGAATTAAAACCGGCAAGCATCCCGCGGCTGGATTGATTTTTTCGCGTTTATAAAATTCCATTATTTCGCGATTGAGCGCAAGTTTATCATCTTTGTATTTTTCGCGAATCGCCTCAATTTTGGGTTGGATTTTTTTTAATTTAGCAATCGCTGAATAAGATTTATTTGCCATCGGAAACAGTGCTAGCTTGACGATAACCGTCATTCCTAAAATCGCTAAACCAAAATTACCAAAAATTTTATACAAAAATTCGATTACAAAGAAAAATGGTTTAGTTAAAAAATAAAACCAACCGAAATCGATGGCGCGGTCAAATAATTTTAAGTTAAGTTTTTTGCTATAATCGTCTAAAATTTTAACTTTTTTGGCACCGGCGAAAAGATGATGTTCGAGGTTTAGCTCATCATTGCTGGCAATTGCAACTTCTTGCCCAATGAAATCGACATTATAAAAATTATTTTGATTTTTATAATTGTGAAAAAAACTGCCTTCAAAGGAAATTTTTTTGTCGGGAATAATGGAGCTAAGCCAATATTTATCAGTGATTCCGAGCCATGAACCGCTTTCACCCTTATCGCTAAATTTTTGAACTTTTTCTTCGACTAAATCTTCGTAAGTTTTTTCTGATAAGATGCCGTTGAAGGCGCCAATCGCACCTTCGTGCAAAATATATGCTGATTTTTGTTGATTGTTAAGTGCGCGATTAATTCTGCCAAAAGGTGCTAAATTAATGCTTTCCAAGCTGTTATTAATAATTTTTTGATTAATGGTGAATAAATAATTTTCGTCGAGAGAAATTTTAATTTGGAATTCGATATTTTGTGAATTTTTCCATGAAAGAGTGATGGGATTTTTTGGAGTTAATTTTGCATTGTCGCTTTGCCACAAAGTGTTTGAATTGGGAATTTCGATGTTGGAATTTGAGCTGGCGAAACCAAAATCGGCAAAATATCTTTCTTTACTTTCGGCCGGAGAAAAAAGAATTACCTCTTCTTTTTTGTCGGGATTTTTAAAATATTGTGCAAGAGTTAAATCGTCAAAACGCGCACCCCTTAAATTGATTGAGCCATGAAGAGAATCGCTTGTAATTCTAACTCTTTCGGCACTAGTTTTTTCAATAATTTCTTTGCCAGTTTTGGCAAGAATTATTGCTTCATTTTTTTCTTCAAGATTAATGTTTTTAGAGATTTCATTGGAATTTTTTTCGATATTTGGTGTTGCTAAATCTGAAATTTTTTCGTCAATAATTTTATTTTCCGAGGTTTTTTTATTTTCCGTAATTTTTTGTTGAAGAGCAACTTTTTCAAGACGCGGTTTTTCATAAAACCAAGTC
>CAJBXX010000213.1 GCA_903959715.1 uncultured Alphaproteobacteria bacterium
ATTGCGATATTCTTTAAATAAAAAAAATTTTATGAAAGCCAACACCAAAATAAAAACTCAAAATATTAATCAAGAAAATCTCGATTTGTTCAACAATTTAGCATCTTTGCAAAATATCAAAAAGAATGTTTCTAACCACAAAAAACCCAAAACATTTTTTGATTTTTGTGCCGGAATTGGTTCGGCTCATTTAGCTTTCAAAAGGCTTGGGCTTGCTTGTGCTGGCTATAGCGAAATCGACGCTAAAGCAGAAAAATTATATAATTTATTTCACGGTTTCCACTATAAAAATCATGGCGATTTAATGAAAATAAATCCCGAAGATCTCGAAGATTTTGATATTTTAATTGCCGGTTTTCCATGTCAAACTTTTTCAATCGCTGGCAAAAGAACTGGTTTTGGCGACGAAAGAGGTCAAGTAATTTTTGGTTTAAAAAAAATTATTAATTACAAAAAACCGCAAGCTTTTTTATTAGAAAATGTGAAGGGTTTAGTAAATATTAATAATGGAAATACTTTAAAAGAAATCTTATCTTTACTTAGAGAATGTAATTACCAAGTGCATTTCAAAGTTTTAGAAAGCGTAGATTTTGGGATTCCTCAAGCCAGAGAAAGAATTTATTTGGTTGGAATTAGAAATGATCTTTATGAGGGAGAGTTTTTCTTCCCTGAGGCAATTGAAAATAATATTGAAATCAAATCTTTTTTAATCGATGAAGATGAAAATTTTGAACTCAAAGATTCCGCTTATCAAACTTTTTTAAAATATTTAAACAATAAATATAATTTAGGAAAATTTAAAATTGATGAACTTTTAAAACAAGAATATTTGGTGCTAGATACAAGGCAAAGCGATTTAAGATTATATCACAATAAAATACCAACTTTACGAACCGGAAGACAAGGAATTCTTTATATAAAAAATTCCAAAATTCGTAAATTAAGCGCCAGAGAAGCCCTTCTCCTTCAAGGCTTTGACGCAGAAATGGCAAAAACTGCTCAAGAAAATTTTCCTCAATCACGAATTTTAGCTCAAGCCGGAAATGCCATGACCGTTGATGTTATGCAAAACATAGGAAAGAAAATTATCGATTATTTATCATGAAAAATTTAGTAAAAATTGGCTCCGAAACTGCAAAAAAAGCTTTTAAAACTTTTTTATTTTTAGTATTTTTTAATGCAACATTTTCTTTCGAAAGTTTTGCAAATCAAAAAAAATCTATCCTATCTTTTGATGAAATTTATGTTGAAGGAAAAAGAACTGGTTGCGTTTTGGAGTTTTTAATAATAGACCAAAATTATGTTCATAAAAAAGGCTCTTCCCAGGTATTTCTGGGAAGTTTTTCTAACATGATTTTAAAAAATAAAATTGGATTTTTATTTAAAATTGGAGCATTTGATCAATCAAAAACCTTAAAATCCATAGAAAAAAATGAAATTAATTTTTTGCAATCTGATAAAATAAATTACGCTTATTTTAATTTAAATAATTACAATCCTTCTAAGGGAAATTCTCAATCAATTAGTTCCCTCTACTCTTCGATAAAAAAACAATTAACATCTTTCGTTGGAGAGAAAGGAGAATTTATATCTTTATACCATTTTGATGGTAATTTTGTTGCTGACTTATCTAGTTCCAATTCAATAGAGATTGGATTTAATTCAGAAAAGAATGGAATTGATAAAAAGTTAAAAATTATTTTAGAAGAGCAAGATCATACAGAAATTTTAAAATTCACAAAATGTTCAATTGAAATGGTAGAATATTTTTTAGATAAAAAATGATGAATGCATTTCTGATTAAATTAAATTTAATACAAATCTATTTTTAATTAAAATTATTTTCTCCCATTGTGCTTACACAAACCTAAAAATTATCACAAACTAGGAAAACCTTCGGGCTCTAGCTCTCCCCTTGGGGGAGAGCGGGCGATAAAATCGCAACGTTAGTTGCGATTTGGGAGCCGTGAGGGGTCAAAAACCAACAGCGACAACGGGATTGAGATTATCTCAAAAACTAAAACAAAAAAAATTCCATAAATGGCGATTTCTTGATTTTGTTTTTAAACTTAAAAATATTCCAATTTTTCTTAAAAAATTCATCGAAAAATTACATAAATAACTTAAAAAATCACCGATTTTTCTTTAATACAGTTGAAAAAATTATTGATTAAAAATTAAATCAAGAAATTGCCATCTTTGAATTTTTTTTGTTTTAATTTTTATAATAATCTCAATCTTTAAAATAAAAAATTCCTTCCAATCCCCTCTCCCCGCCTGCGGGGAGAGGG
>CAJBXX010000214.1 GCA_903959715.1 uncultured Alphaproteobacteria bacterium
TGAAAATTTTAATAAATTTTCGATTAAAATCCATGCCGAATTTGATTCGCCGACACTTACGGCATGAACCCAGAATAGTTGAGAATCAAGGGGTTTGGCAATTTTTGTAATGGCAAATCTTTCTAAAAATCTTGACGCATGTTCTTTAGATTTTTTTTTACGATATAAAATTAATAAAAATAAAAAAGGTAAAATTATGGTGGAAATAATTTGATAAATTTTTAGTAAAATATTGCCTAGAAAGCCCATTTAAAAGCCCCCAGCGTTTTTTATAAAAAATTTTTTAACTTTCGGAAGTTGATTTATAATGCCTAAACCAAAATTGCGTCCCGCTTTCAAAACCAAATTTTTGCTTTCAAAAATTGAATTTAAAACATCGGTGGCAATCACCATTTTTCTAGCGTTGCTACGCGTTTTTTGGTGATAAGATTTTATTAAATTTTCTGAAGAAATTTCTAGACCACATAAAATATTTTGTGAAATTAAATCGCGTAAAATTTTTATGCCCGTAATTGCCAAATTAAAGCCTTGACCCGCGATAGGATGGACTCCACACGCCGAATCGCCAATAAATAGCATTTTTTTATGATAAAAATCTTGAGCCAAAATCATGGTGAGTGGATAAGAAAATGTTTGTGAAATTATTTCGCAATCGCCCAAACAATTTTCCATTTTTTTATGAAGTTGTTGTAAAAAATTTTCTTGATCGAGGCTTAAAATCGCTTGAGCCTCTTCATCGCGAGCAATCCACACAATTGAAGATTGATTTGCATTTTTTAATGGCAAAATCGCCAAAGGCCCGCTTGGTAAAAATTTTTCGTAAGCAATATTTTTGTGCGGAATTTGATGAGAAATTTTAAAAACAATCGCCGTTTGTTGATAATTTTTAGTTTGAGTGGGAATTTTATAAATCTCACGAAGCTTAGAGAATCTGCCATCGCACGCTAAAAGTAATTTTGTTTCGATCGAATTTTTATTATTTAATTTTATCAAAACTTTGTCATCAAAATTAATTTCTTGATAAAAATTTGGACAAAAAATTTTGATATTTTTTTGTTGAGAAATTTTATTTTTTAAAGCTTCAAAAATGAAATGATTTTCAATAATTTGCCCAAGTTGACCATTTTTTTCATCGACTTCCAAGCCAATGAAATCAAGGACAAAAGGCGATTTATAATCGGTAATTTTTATGTCGGAAATTTTGCCGGCAACATTTTGCAATTCGTCGTAAATTCCAAGCTCTTGAAAGAGTTTTAGTGAAGATGACGAGATGGCATAGGCCCGCCCGTCGTCAGTGCGGACCTTATCGAAAATATTTTCTTTTTCGATTAAGGCGATTGAAATTTGTGGTGAAATTTGTGCCAAAGTTAAAGCACAAGTCATGCCCGCGAAAGAACTTCCGACAATGGTTATATCAAATTTTTCAGAGTTCATGACTTAGCAATTATTGAAGCCAAAATTATTTTCCTTGATAAATTTTAATGATATTATCAAGCATTTTTAACGCCTCTTCGCGAGGGCGTTGGAAGGTATTGCGACCAATGATAGAGCCATTGGCACCACCTTTATAAATTTGACGAATTTCATTATAAATTTCTTCTTCGCCTTTAGCATTTCCGCCCGAAAAAACTACGATGCGACGACCGTCGAAAGCAGTTTTTATAATGTGCTCAACGCGTTCTTGAAGAGTGTTCATTGGAATTTTTAACTTCTCGTAAACTTTGATATTTTCAAGATTTTCTAAAGCTTGAGTTGGTGGTTTTACTTTGATAATGTGAGCCCCAAGCATTGCAGCGATATGGGTGGCATAAGCACAAATATCCATTGCCGTTTCGCCGATTTTTGACAAATCGCCACCGCGTGGATAAGACCAAATAACCACCGCTAAACCATGAGCTTTAGCTTCTTCGGCGATGTTGGCGATTTCTTCAAACATATCAAATGCCGCGTCGGAACCTGGATAAATTGTGAAGCCGATTGCTGAGCAACCCAAACGCAAAGCGTCTTTGACCGAGGCTGTTGTAGCTTGATGTGGCGATGTTCCGCCATTATGAAGAGCATTTGAAGAATTAATTTTTAAAATTGTTGGAATTTGTCCAGCAAAACTATCTGCTCCGGCCTCAATCATGCCAAGCGGTGCGGCGTAAGCGTTCAAACCGGCTTCAATCGCCAATTCGTAATGATAATGTGGATCGTAAGCTTCGGGATTCATAGCGAAACTGCGGTCGGGACCATGCTCAAAACCTTGATCGACGGGCAAAATAACCATTTTTCCGGTGCCACCTAATTTGCCATGCATCAAAATTCGGGCAAGATTGGCTTTGGTTCCTGGGTTATCGCTTTCATAATGCGAAAGAATTTTTTTAACTGTTGCTGAAATTTTCATAAAATATTATTTGGATTTTCTTAGTTTTTTTGTAATAAATTTATACCAAATTTTAATTCTAAAAATGCTTTTTAAAATTAAATTTAAGCCTTAAATATTTTTTAAGAAAAATTATAAATTTTTATTTTTGCGGGTCAAGATTTTATTGAAAATCTTGGTGAATATTTGTCGAGATCTTGAATAAAAACGAAATTACTAAAAAATTTTAGGGTTATATTATAAAGTAATTCATTAAAAATAATCAATCTCTCAATTTTAATTTTCTTCATTAAAATCAACATTTCAAGATATGGAATAAATTTCGAGTTTTGTAAGCCCTAAATCGATATTTGACATTTATTTTTAATCCAAATAAAATTCGTGCAATTACTGTAAATACATCACAAATTAACCACATCAAAAATGACCAAAATTAATCAAAAAAAATACATCAACGCATTATTGTATTTTCTAGAAAATTGTAATAACAAATTTCTAGGAAAAACCAAACTCAATAAACTTTTTTATTATCTCGATTTTGTTTATTACAAAAATTTTAAAAGAAGCGTAACTGGCGATATATATTTTTGCGAACAATTCGGTCCAGTTCCAAATAGCCTTGATTCAATAAAAAGCGATGCTATTAAAGAAAAATTAATTAGAGCGGAGATTATAAATAATCAAACTAAAAAAGAAAAATATTACTTAATAGAAAAGCCAGACCTTTCTTTTTTTAATTCAA
>CAJBXX010000215.1 GCA_903959715.1 uncultured Alphaproteobacteria bacterium
AGCACCAAATTTTACCATCGATTTAAATGAAATTGAAAAAAAATATCATCAATTTCAAAATCAATTTCACCCCGACAAGGCAGATTTTAACTCGATCGAACATTCAATTTTAATTAATGAAGCTTATAAAATTTTAAGCGATGATTTTTTGCGCGCATCGCATCTTTTACAATTAAAAAATATCGATATTGAAAATGATGAAAATCATATCAAACCAGATATTGCAACGCTTCAAGAGATTTTGGATTTACAAGAAAAAATTTTTGAAATTAATAATTTAGCTGAAATTTTAGTTTTAAAAAATAATTTAAATTCGCAAATAAAAAAATTAATTGATGATTTTCAAAATGCTTTTGCAATCAATAAATTCAATGAAGCAACGCAGTTTTTAATTAAAGCAAAATATTTAAAAAAATCATTAATCGATTTAAAAAATCGGCAAAAAAATCTAAATTAAAATGGGACTTTTACAAATTCAAGAACCAATTCCAGAGCTAGAAAATAAAGATACGCCAGCTGTTGTCGTCGGCATTGATTTAGGCACCACAAATTCATTAATTGGCATTTTTGAAAATGAAAAATTAACAATTTTTCGCGATGAAAATGGCGATGATATGATTGCTTCAAAAGTGGCTTATAATGAGGTCGGAGAAGTGGTTGGTGTTGGCAAAAATGCCGTCGGAAAATATCAAATTTCTTCGATAAAAAGATTGATGGGGAAAAATTATTCCGAATTAAAAAAACTTTCTTTGTCAAAAAATTTTTACGATGATTTAATCATCGATAACACTGAAAATAAAGACGCCATCGCCTTAAAAATTGGTGATAAAAAAATTTCGGCGATTGAAATTTCGGCGGAAATTTTAAAATATTTAAAAAAAATTGCCGAAAAAAATTTACAAAAAACCGTCACCAAAGCAGTAATCACGGTGCCCGCTTACTTTGATGAAAATGCCAAAAATGCTACCAAACAATCCGCCGAACTTGCTGGTTTTGAAGTTTTGCGTTTAGTCAACGAACCTACGGCGGGAGCCTTCGCTTACGGTTTAGAAAATCAATCGCGTGGAACTTATTTAGTTTATGATCTCGGTGGCGGAACTTTCGATGTATCGATTTTAAAAATTGATCGTGGAGTTTTTAAAGTGCTTGGAGTCGCTGGCGACAATAATCTAGGCGGTGATGATTTTGATGATATTCTACGAGAAAAAGGTGTTAAAAATCCGAAACAAGTCAAAGAAAAATTATCTTCGCAAGATTTTTTTGAAAATATTTCGCGTCAAGAATTTGAAAATTTAATTAGCGAAAAAATCAATAAAACTCTTACTCTTACAACGGATCTACTCGATGATTTAGAAATTGAAATTTCGCAAATTGACGGTGTAATTTTAATCGGCGGATCGACGCGAATTCCGTTAATTCAAAAAAAATTAGCGGAAATTTTTGGTGCTAAAAAAATTCTTACCAACCTCGATCCCGACCGCGTCGTTGCTATCGGCGCCACTCATCAAGCTTATAATTTATCGCATAGCAAAAATAATTTATTGCTCGATGTTAATCCGCTTTCTTTGGGCATTGAAATGATGGGTGGAATTGTCGATAAAATTATTCATCGCAACTCTACAATCCCAATCGCTAAAGCCAAGGAATTTACCACTTATGTTGACAATCAAAACGCCATGAAATTTCATATTGTGCAAGGCGAGCGAGAATTTGCCAAGGATTGTCGCTCTTTAGCGGAATTTGAAGTAAAAAATATACCGCCTTTGAAAGCGGGAATCGCAAGGGTTCGCGTCGTTTTTACGCTCGATGCCGACGGGCTTTTGACCATCACTTCCGAAGAAAAATTTACCGGCGAAAAACAAGAAATTATTGTGCGTCCGAGTTATGGTTTAAACGAAAATGATGTTAAAAATATTTTGCTCGAATCACTTAAAAATTCTAGAAGCGACATTGAAAATCGCCTACTTACCGAAGCGATCGTCGAGGCTAATCATGATATTGAAATTATTAAAAATGATTTAAAAAATCCGCAATTTATTTTAAGCGATGATGATAAAAAAAATATCGAATCGGCAATTTTTGATTTACAAAATTTAACGCTTCCACAAAATTTTTTGCAAAATCTTAATGAGCAAAGAGAGCTTGTGCATCAAGGGCAGAAGCAACTTTCACAAACCGCCGAAAATTTGATTTTACAAAAAGTAAATGTGGTTTTAAAACAAAAAATTTCTGGCAAAAATGTTGATGAGTTGTAAGGGTTAATTAAGCTAAATCTGCTTCGCAAATTTAACCAACAATAATGTTGATGAGTTGTGAAAAAATTTTTTTACAAAAATAATTTTTTTCTTTTATTGTTAAAACTAATTCCTTAAAATATTATAAAACTATTTAAACAAACCAAAAACTCATCATGAAAAATTCATTTAATGTTAGTGATGCAACATTTTACGATATAATCGGGAATAACAAAATTTATAAAATTCCCCAATTTCAAAGGGACTATTCATGGTCAAAAGAAAATTGGGAAGATTTATGGAATGATTTTTTATCCGTCGAAGAAGCTAAAAATCCTCATTATATGGGCTCGATAGTTCTTAAAATTGACGACAAAAATAAAGATGATAATTTTATTGTAGTTGATGGTCAACAAAGGCTCACTACCATGACAATCTATGCGATATCGACAATATCAGTATTAGAAGAATTGATTGAAAAAAATATCGACAAAGAAAATAATCAACAAGAATTCTAGAAATTGAAAGGTCTTTTATTGGTAAAAAAACCATTTCTACACTTTTTTACGAAACCAAACTCACCCTCAATAAAAACAACAATCTTTATTTTCAGGATTCCATCGTTAAAAGAAGAGAACCAATTTCTTATGCCAAATTAAAAGATTCCGAAAAAGCATTATATGATTGTTATTCTTATTTCAAAAAAGAAATCTCTGAAAAATTTTTAGAAAATGGTGAAAAAATGACAGATTTTTTGGAAAATATTGTTGCCAAAAAAATGATTTTTATTCGCATTATTGTTGATAATGAAATCGAGGCTTACACTATTTTTGAAACGCTGAATGCAAGGGGCGTAGAACTTACAACCACAGACTTACTAAAGAATTATTTATTCTTAATATGCGCCAAAGAAAAGCCATCTGATATGGATATTTTGGAAGAAAAGTGGAATAATTTGGTTCATAAAATCGGTCTTGATGAATTTCCAAAATTTCTGCGATATTATATAAATTCTAAGCAAAAATTAGTTCGCAAAGAAAATCTTTTTAAGTCTTTGAAGACTGATATCACTAGTTCGCATGACGCTATTAATTTGTTATATGAATTAGAAAAAAAAGAAGTTTTATATAACGCTCTTAAAACTCCATATGATAATTTTTGGAATAATCACGCCAATAAAGATTTAATAGTAAAATCATTATCGGAATTAAAACTTTTTGGTGCAACGCAACAAATTCCTCTATTATTTGCAATCTATGACAATTTGATAGACATATTTCCAAAGACATTGCAAGAAATCGCCAATCTTGTTTTTAGATATAATGTGATTTGTAAAAAAAATCCCAATGAATTGGAAAGTGTTTACAATAATATTTCACAAAAAATTTACAAAAGAGAAACAATTGAGAAAAAACAAATTCACCAAGATCTAAAAAAAATATACACTGAAGATGGCGAATTTAAGCAAAATTTTTCTAATATAGAAATATCTTCGGGA
>CAJBXX010000216.1 GCA_903959715.1 uncultured Alphaproteobacteria bacterium
AATTCATAATTTTTGTATTTTTTTTGTAAAGAATTTATTAAATCAATACTATAAAAATTATCGATTTTTTTGACATAAATTTTTGGATTTTTTTGCGTAATTATTTGACAATTTTTAACCCGTTCTTCAAAAGTTAAATAATCATTTTTTTCTTTAAGCGGATTTTGCGAAGTCGGAATCCACCATAATTGATTTAAGTCAAGTTTTTTAAGAGCGATTTCGCTTAAATGAATATGCCCCAAGTGGGCAGGGTTAAAGCTTCCGCCAAGAATTCCGATTTTCATCAACTACACAAAATTGCCGTTAAAAACACAAGGCCAAACCATAAATTTTCTTTGAAAAATTTTAAGCATTTTTCGGGTTTTTTTAAATCACATTTTAAAATTTTATATAAAACTAAAAAACCACTAAAAATTATAACTAAAAAATAAGATAAACTTAACTCTTCGTAAACTCCAAGCATAATAAAGAATAAAGTTGTGATAACTGAAATTTTATATAAAGATTTTTTGGGATTGTTGGAATTTTTTTTTGAAAAAATTATGGAACTTGATTTTATGCCGATGCGTAAATCATCTTCGATATCTTGAAAACCGTAGACAGTATCGTAAAGTAAGGTCCAAGAAATGCACGCCAAATATAAAATTATTAATCCAAAATTTATCGAAGAATTCAATGCTAAACCTGCCATAATTATGCCGAAATTAAAAGTGATTCCTAAAAAAATTTGTGGAAAATAAGTTATTCTTTTCATTAAGGGGTAAGTTGTTATCAAGCCAAGAGCAACAAAGCCTCCGACAATAGTTTGATAATTAAATTGTAATAAAATTATCAAGCTTAAAAATAATAAAATAGCTAAAAAAAATAACGCCATTTTGCTAGAAATTTTTTGCGAAGCCAAAGGGCGATTTTTGGTTCTTTCAACTTTTTTATCAAAATTTTTATCGAGCAAATCGTTGATAATACAGCCCGCGCTGCGAGTTAAAAAAGCTCCGATGGTAAATAAAATTGTCGTGAAAATTATTTTTGAAAAATCAAGATTTGCATTTGTTTTGTAAATTAAAGCAATCGCAAAAAAACATGGCAAAATTAATAAGAGCGAGCCAATTGATTGCTTGATTCTAATCAATTCCAAGAAGGTTTTTAAAGTAGTTTTCATTTATTTTCTTGTTTTTTTATGAAGTTTGGATTATTTTTTATAAATGAAATTTTAAACTATTAAATAATTTTTTCAAATGCATAAATTACTCATAGCAAATCGCGGTGAAATCGCTTGTCGTATTATTAAAACTTGTCGCAAGATGGGCATTAAAACCGTCGCCGTTTATTCTGATGCCGATGCCAATTCTTTATTTGTTCAAATGGCGGACGAAGCCGTTAATATTGGCGCTTCGCCATCTTCACAAAGCTATCTTAATGTTGAAAAAATCCTTGGAGCCGTTAAAAAAACTGGTGCCACTATGGTTCATCCTGGATATGGTTTTTTGTCAGAAAATCGAAATTTTGCTAACGCTTTGGAAAAGGCGGGAGTAATCTTCGTCGGACCTTCGACTTATTCAATTGAAATGATGGGTGATAAAATTGAGTCGAAAAAAATTGCGATTGAAGCCAATGTGAGCACGGTTCCAGGGCATATGGGCGTTGTTAAAGATGATGTTGAAGCTAGTAAAATTGCCGAGACAATTGGCTTTCCTGTAATGGTCAAAGCCTCTGCCGGCGGTGGTGGCAAGGGCATGAGAATAGTTTGGAAAAAGGAAGAAATGGCGGAAGCTTTTCTTTCGGCTTCAAATGAAGCGCGAAATAGCTTTTCCGATGATCGTGTTTTTATCGAAAAATTTATTGAAAATCCGCGTCATATTGAAATTCAAGTTTTGGCAGATAAATATGGCAACATAGTTTGCTTGGGAGAGCGCGAATGCTCGATTCAACGCAATAATCAAAAAGTTATCGAAGAGGCACCAAGCCCATTTTTAGATGATAAAACTCGTCAAAAAATGTATGAGCAATCAAAAGCTTTAGCGCAAAAAGTTAAATATTTTTCGGCGGGAACGATAGAATATATTATGGATAAAAATAGAAATTTCTATTTTTTAGAAATGAATACAAGGCTACAGGTTGAGCATCCCGTGACTGAATTAGTAACGGGATTAGATATCGTTTCTTTGATGATAAAAATTGCTCTTGGCGAAAAATTGCCATTCAAACAAGAAGATATAAAGTTAAACGGTTGGGCAATTGAATCGCGGATTTATGCCGAAGATCCATCGCGTGGCTTCTTGCCTTCATCGGGAAGAATTAGCCTTTACATTGAGCCCGAAGAAAATCAAAATATTCGCGTTGATTCCGGAGTTTATGAAGGTGGCGAAGTAAGTATGTTTTACGACGCCATGATTGCTAAATTATGTTCATTTGGATCCACTCGCAACGAAGCAATTGAGCATATGCGCAATGCCTTGGGAAGCTTTGCCATTAACGGCGTTTCGCACAATATAAGTTTCCTCGAAACCATCATGAAAAATGAACGATTTGTGTCGGGAAATCTATCAACCTCTTTCATCAAAGAAGAGTTTCCGGTTGGATTTTCGGGAAGTCATCTCGATTCAATCGCCGAAGAAGTTTTGATTTCTTGTGCCATGCAAATTTTTTTAAAAAATTACGAACGCAACGCTCACATGACTGGTCAATTGCGTAATCGTCAAAAACAAGTTTCCGAACGCTGGGTAGTTTTTATCGATGAAAAATCTTATCTCGTCAATATTTTAGATCGTAGCGAAGGTTATTTGAAAATTGAATGTGATGATAAAGAAATCGAATTAAAAAATAGTTGGAACAATGGCGAGAAGTTATTTAGGGGCTTCGTTAATGATCGTGCCGTCGGCGTTAAAGTTCGCGAAAATAATAATACTGGAAATTATTTATTGCAATATTCGGGGCTCGACGCCTTTGTTAGCGTTCACTCGCCAAGAATTGCCGAGCTTACAAAATTCATGCCGAAAATTCAAAAAAATGCCAAACCAAAAAATCTTACTTCACCGATTACGGGTAAAATTATTCGCTTTAAAGTCCAAGAGGGCGATGAGATTAAGGCAGGTCAAGAGCTTGTCATTATTGAGGCGATGAAAATGGAAAATATTATTCGCACCGACCACGATATTAAAATTGGCAAGATTAAATTTAACGAAGGCGATGTTGTTGGGATAGGGCAAATAATAATCGAATTCGTTCAATCGTAATTGTTTTAATTGTTGGCAATTTTTATAATTTTTGCGCAAGCAAAACTTGAAATTGCTATTGTGAAAACCGTTAAGGCTGTAAGAATTTTGATGTTTAAATAATAATTTTCACTAATTGTTGCCGAAGTAATTATTAAAATTGGCAACGCCAATGGAATTGCGATTATCGCAATCATTGAAGCAAATCCACCCAGCATCGACAAGCTTCCACATAATGCTAATAAAAAATTTAACGACAAACTATTTAAAACTAAAACCAAAAAAAATTGCCAAAAATTTAAAATTTCTAAATCGCCAAATTTTAAAATTATAGTTGCCAATAATATGGTTAAAAAGCTTGAAGAAAGCCAATTGGCAAGGCATTTAGCGATTACAAAAATTTCTAAATTTTGACAATTAATCATGATTTGTTCGAGAGCTCCGTCGCGAAAATCTTTTTCTAAAAAATCATTATTGATTGAAATAATCGAGGTTAATAAAGCGATTATGGTGCCGATTATAAAAAATTGTGAATGCAGATTTTGGTCAAAATTTTGTGTTAAAATCTGAAAAATTGCCAAGAAAATAAAAAAATATAAAATATTAGCAACTGTTCTGCCTCTAAATTTAAAAAGCTTTCTTAATTCATGAAAAAAAATAATTTTAAAAATTGTCATTATTCCTGCCGTAATTATCATTGAATCTAAAAATATCATCTTCGCCCAAATAATTTCCAGTTTGAATTTCGATAATTTCTAGAAAATCATTATTTTTATTTTCGAGTCGATGTTTTTTGCCGAGCGGAATAAAAGTTGATTCATTTTCATTTAAAATAAATTCGCGATCTTCGCAAGTGACATTAGCTGTTCCCTTTACTACAACCCAGTGCTCTGAGCGGTGTTGATGTTTTTGTAAAGATAGGGCACAAAAGGGCTTAACGATAATTTTTTTAACTTTAAAATTTTTGCCAAAATCGATTATTTCAAAACTGCCCCAAGGTCTTAATGTTGTTGGATTTTCGTCGCAATATTTAGAATTATTTTTTTTAAGTTTTTCAAATAATTCTTTTACCTCTTGTGAATTATTCTTATTGGCAATTAAAATTGCATCTTTGGTAGTAACTATAATTAAATTCTCAATTCCAATGGTGGCTACGAGTTGTTGAGAAGAATGAATGTAGCAATTATTAGTTTTTAGTGCAACCACTTCGCCATGAAAACTATTTTTGTTAGCATCTTGCAAGCTTAAATTATCAATCGCATTCCACGAACCAACATCTTTCCAGTCAATATTCAGAGGCATTACCGCAATATTTTGAGCTTTTTCCATCACTGCGTAATCGATAGAAATATTTGAGCATTTGGCAAATTCATCGGCGTCAAGCCTAGTAAAATCAAGGTCTTGCTTGGCTAAATCAACGGCATTTTTGGAATGAATAAAAATATTTTTTTCAAATTTTTCCAAATTTTGTAAATAATTTTTACTTTCAAATAAAAAAATTCCACTGTTCCAATAAAAATTATTTTGAGTTACAAACTCTTCTGCCTTTGATTTATCGGGCTTTTCAATGAATTTAGCAACTTTAAAAATTGTTTTTTCGGCGTTAAGTGCTTCGGATTTTTCAATATAACCATAACCAGTTTCAGCATAGCTTGGAGTGATTCCGAAGGTTATTAAATAATTTTCTTGAGCCATTTTTTTTGCCGAAATTATTTGATCGATAAAGTTTTTTTCATCTAAAATTAAATGGTCCGAAGGCAAGGCTAAAATAATTTGCGAAGAAGATTTTTCAAGAAAATGAGATGCCGACGCGATTGCGCTGGCGGTGTTTCGAGCAAATGGCTCTAAAATAATTTTTTGAGGAATTACGCCGATTTCTTGAAGTTGTGAAGCAACAATAAAGCGATGATCATTGTTGCAAACAATAATTGGATTGGCAAAGTTTTCATTATTTTTAAAACGCAAAATCGTTTTTTGGAATAATGATTTTTCTCCAAAAAAATTGGAAAATTGTTTAGGATTTGATTGGCGTGAAATCGGCCACAAACGAGTGCCAGAGCCACCTGATAAAATAACGGGAGTAATCATAAATTTTTAAAAAAGTCAATTGCGCCAAATCCTGTGAGGTTGATTTTATTGAGCCTGCGTAAATTTTGCAAATCAATTCCTCCGAGTGGAAAAAAATTATTTTTGGCAATTTTTTTGTAAAAAATTTTAGAGATTTTTAAATAATTAAAAAGTCCCAAAGGTCTTTGATTTTGATGGCTTGAAGTTTTAAAAATTGGCGATAGAAAAGTGACATCGGGGCTTAGTTTTCTAAGATAAAATAAGTTTTTTGTATCGTGTAATGCAAAGCTAAAAATCAATTTATTTTTTTTGCAAGAATAACGAATTTTTAACAAAGATTTTTCTAAATCATGATCAGAAAAATGAACGCCATCGCATTTAATTTTTAAGGCTAAATTAAAATCTTTTCCAACAAAAAAACTATGACCAAATTGTCGAGAAATTTTTAAATATTCCGTCGCCAACTCTTCTCTTTCTAAGTTTGTTAAATCATATTCGCGAAAAATAATGCAAGTTTTTTGTGGTAAATTTTTAAGCACTTGCTTTAAATCGTAAATTTTTTTACGATCGGTAAAAAAAAATAGAGATTTAATTTTTGTTAAATTGTAAAATTTTTGAGCTCTCAATTGAACTTTTTTTATTTCAAATAATTGTTGATAATTCATGATTGAAAAAAATTTATACTTAATCAAACAAAATATTGCTAAAGCCTGCAAAACCTTTGATAGAAAGGTTGAAGATGTTAATATTGTTGCGGTTTCAAAAACTATTGCAAGCGAAAAAATTATCGAAGCAATTAATTTTGGATGCAAAATTTTTGGCGAAAATTATATTCAAGAAGCTAAGCAAAAATGGGTCGATTTGCGTAAAAATTATCCCCAAATAAAACTACATTTTATTGGAAATTTGCAAAGCAATAAAGCCAAAGAAGCCGTTGAATTATTTGATTGCATTGAAAGTGTTGATAATGAAAAATTAGCGCGCGAAATTGCTAAAGCTCAAAAAAAGTTACAAAAAAATTGTGAAATTTTTATTCAAGTTAATATTGGCGATGAGTCTCAAAAATCAGGAATTGCCGTTGAAAATTTATCAGCTTTTATAAAATTTTGTAAAAAAGATTTAGAATTAAATGTCGGCGGATTGATGGCGGTTCCGCCCGCCAACGAGAACGCTTCGCCTTATTTTGCTTTACTTGCCAAGCTTGCGAAAGAAAATAATTTAGAAAAATTATCAATCGGAATGAGTTCTGATTACGAAGATGCAATTGCTTTAAACTCAACAAACATTAGGCTTGGCACCGCAATATTTGGTGCCAGAATTAATAAATCGTAAATATAAATTTCATTTTTTAAAAATTTAACTTGAAAAAACAAACATTTTTAATCTATAATGTTTTTTCTTAAATTAATTTTAAAAATTAATTTAATATTTGTTAGAGCCCGTAGCTCAGCTGGATAGAGCAACAGCCTTCTAAGCTGTGGGTCGAACGTTCGAATCGTTTCGGGCTCACCAAATTCTTGCTTAAGAAAATAATTTCTTAAAAATTAATTTCTTCGGAATTTTTTAAACAAAATACTAAAAATTCATTGCAAAAATCAAAAAAACTTCAAAAAATTTATCAAAAATTTTGATTTTTGCTAAATTTTTCCTATTTTTTTCAAAAAATCAAAAAAACCTCTATACATTATTTTTTAGATAAGTTAAAAATTATATCCCGTCAAAACATATCTTTTTTCAAAAAAGAAAATTTTAAAATCTAAAAAAATTTATATGTCAAAAAATTCTGCCGTAAATGTTATTTTTGAAACTATCAAAAATAATGAAATAAAATTTGTTGATTTTCGTTTTTCTGATTATGCGGGTCAGTGGCTTCACATTACTCACTGCGCTGATGAAGTTGATGAAGAAGCTTTAACCAAAGGTGTTGCTTTCGACGGCTCTTCGGTTAATGCTTGGAAAGAAATTAATGAATCTGACATGATTTTAATGCCACAATTAGATACGGCTTTTATTGATCCATTTTATTCTCACCAAACTTTAGTTTTATTTTGTGATGTGATTGAGCCCGAAACCGGCAAAGGCTATGCTCGCGATCCGCGTTTTACCGCTAAAAAAGCTGAAGAATTTTTACAAAAAAGTGGTTATGGCGATGTTGCTTATTTTGGTCCAGAGCCTGAGTTTTTTGTTTTTGACGATGTCCGTTTTAATTCTTCGAGCCATGGTAATTTTTATAAAATTGATTCGGAAGAGTCCCCACACAATACTTCAAAAGATGAGGAAGGTAAAAATTTAGCTCGTCGTGCACCAATCAAAGGGGCTTATTTTGCTCCGACCCCAATCGATAGCGGTCAAGATTTGCGTGCCGAAATTGTTGAGTCAATGCGTCAAGTTGGTTTGATTCCATTGCTTCATCATCACGAAGTTGCAACTTCGCAATTTGAAATTGGTTTTAAATATTCGACTTTAGTTGGCACGGGAGATAATATTCAAAAGTTCAAATATGTTGTTCATAATGTTTGCCAAGCTTTTGGTAAAACTGCAACTTTTATGCCAAAACCAATCTACGCCGATAATGGTTCGGGCATGCATGTTCATCAATCAATTTGGAAAAATGGTGAAAATTTATTTGTGGGTAATGATCACGCCGGCTTGTCGGAGCTTGCTCTTTTTTATATCGGTGGAATTATCAAACATGCTCGCGCCATTAACGCATTTTCAAATGCCACAACTAACAGTTATAAAAGATTAGTTCCGGGATATGAAGCCCCAGTTTTATTGGCTTATTCGGCGAAAAATCGTTCGGCTTCAATTCGTATTCCGCATGTGACCAACGAAAAAGCTCGTCGTATTGAAACTCGTTTTCCCGATCCAGCTTCAAATCCATATTTAACTTGTGCAGCTTTGATGATGGCGGGTTTAGACGGAATTAAAAATAAAATTCATCCAGGAGAGCCAAAAAATCAAGATTTATATCATTCGAGTGAAAAAGAATTGCGTAAAATTCCAACGGTGGCGCGTTCTTTGCGTGAAGCGTTGTCGGCACTTGATAAAGATCGTGAATTTTTATTGCAAGGTGATGTTTTTACTAATGAACAAATTGACGCTTATATTGAATTAAAATTAAAAGAAGTCGATCGTTATGAGCAAATGCCTCATCCGATTGAATTTGAAATGTATTATAATAATTAAAAAAATGAAAACATTAGGAATTATAGGTGGCGGTCAACTCGGCAGAATGATTTGCTTTTATGCACAAATGATGGGATTACGCACCGTAGTTTTTACTGATCAAAAAGATTCGCCTGCAAGTTTCGTAACTAATCACACGATTGTGGGCGATTATCTTGATAAAACTGCTTTGAAAAAGTTTTGTGATGTCATTAATTTTGCTACTTTTGAATTTGAAAATATTCCCGTGGAAACCGCTGATTTTGTAGCACAAAATTCACAACTATATCCCAATGTTGAAACTTTAAAAATTACACAAAATCGTATTTTAGAAAAAAATTTTCTCAATGAAAATCAAATTAAAACCGCTGAATATAAAGTTATAAATAATTTTGATGATTTAGAAAAGGGATTATCAATTTTCAAAAAAGCAATTTTAAAAACTGCGATAATGGGTTATGATGGCAAGGGGCAGTTTGTTTTGGAGGATATTAATTTGGCAAAAACAGTTTACGAAAATGTCAAAAATTATCCTTTAATTTTAGAAAAATTTTGTAAATTTGAAGATGAAGTTTCGGTAATTGTTGCTCGCTCCAAAAGCGGTGAAATTAAAGCTTACGAGCCATTAACTAATATTCACAAAAATGGCATTTTGGAACGCAGTTTTTATCCTTCAAAACTCTCTCTTCCACAAAAAATCAAAACCCAAAAAACTGCCACCAAAATCGCAGAAAAGCTTGATTTGATTGGCATAATGGCGGTTGAATTTTTTGTGATGGATAATAAAATTTTAGTCAATGAATTGGCTCCGCGTCCACATAATTCGGGACATTTTTCAATGAACGCTTCAATTACTTCGCAATTTGAACAACTCATTCGAGCAATAATGGGCTATGCTCTTGGCGAAACTAGATTCCATTCGCAAGGACAGATGATAAATTTAATTGGCGACGATGTTAATAATATTGAAAAATATCAAAATAATCCGCGAGCAAAAATTCATTTATATGGCAAGGGAGAGGCGAAGGAAGGGCGTAAAATGGGGCATGTAAATATTTTGAAATAATAACTTATTTCCACTCTTAAATGATGCGACCGAATTTATTACAACACTTCGTTCTTTTCTTTGAAAAGAACTCGCGACTGGGATTGCGTCGCATTCGCTCCTGATCCCGTTCTTCGCTAAAAATAGCCGTTTAGGCTATTTTTTTAACGCGAATAACCTCTTAAATGATGCGAGGAGAATTTATCATGCTACGCATTAAATTTGCTAAAGCA
>CAJBXX010000217.1 GCA_903959715.1 uncultured Alphaproteobacteria bacterium
CTCCCTTAAAACCAAGCCTATTATTATAATTTCAAAAAGAAATACTTATTTTGCTTTTATGAAATATTTTTTTACAAATGCTAAAATTTGGAATTTGATCTAGGTTTGAAATTCGGATTAAAATTCTTTTTTGGACCGCTAGATTTTGAAAAAGGTTTTTTGGCAAAATTGCCTCTGGGCTTTCTATTGCCAGCGAATCCATCTTCGTCTTTTTTCATAAATCCGCCAAAGATTTTTTTCAAAAAGCCGTTGCTATCGCGTTGATTGCCATCTCTTTCTTTATCATCGAATTTTCTTGGACCCTTTGAAAATCTTGATTGACCATCTTCGCGACTTCTAGTTTTGCCAAAGCGATTTGGAGAATATTCACCATCAGGTCTTCTGCTTCTAGGAGCTGAACCATCTTCTCTTTTGGTAAATTCTCTGCTTCTAGCTCTTGGTTCCTCGTCGCCTCTATTGCCAACATTGCCAATATTATCATCGTCTCGTAGCGAGTTTTCATCGCGAGCGGGGCGTTGGAAATTACTACGAGGTCTATCAGAAGATTCTTCGCGACGACGACCGAAATTGCCTCGAGGGCGATCATCTTCTCTTTCGCGACGACCGAAATTGCCACGAGGGCGATCCGAAGATTCTTCTCTATCGCGTCTACCTGTATTAATTCTGCGACCTGCCGGGGCTCTTTCACGACGCTCATCGCCTGAAGCTTCGCCATCTTTTCTATCGCGATGTTGAACTGCACTTTTGCCGATTTTAACACCAAAAATTCCTTTACTAACCGAACCTTCAACATTTTCAAAATCTCCCGATTCTTCAACGGGAATTTTCATGCCGATGGTTTTTTCGATTGAACGCAAGGCTTTTAATTCTGAAGTATCGCATAATGAAATGGCGAGACCTTCGCGTCCTGCTCGAGCGGTTCTGCCGATACGGTGGACATAATTTTCGATGTCGCGAGGTAAATCAAAATTTAATACGACTGAGATGTCGGCGATGTCGATGCCTCGAGCCGCAATGTCGGTGGCAATTAAAATGTTAACGCGATTAGAACGAAAATCATTTAAAGCTTTTTCACGAGCATTTTGTGATTTATTGCCATGTAAAACAGCGTTCTTGAAACCTAGGGTTTCAAGACTTTGGGACAGGCGATTGGCGTTGTGTTTCATTTGGCAAAAAATCAAAACTGAACCAGTTTGATGTTTTTTTAAAATGTCGTTTAGAATATTGATTTTATTGTTTCGCGAAGTTATAAAAACTTTTTGTTGTATTTTTTCAACGGTGGTTGATTGAGGAGTTATCTCAACTTTAACCGGATGTTTTAAAATTTTGTGAACTAGAGTTTCAATGGCTGGTGGCATTGTTGCCGAGAATAACAAGCTTTGACGCTCTTTGGGTAAGTAATCCATAATTCTTTTAACATCGTCGAAGAAGCCTAAATCAAGCATGCGGTCGGCTTCGTCAAGAACTAAAATTTTAAGTTTTGAATAATCGACATATTTTTGTTTAGTTAAGTCAAGTAATCTTCCGGGAGTAGCGATTAGAATATCGACACCACTGCGTAAAGATTTAATTTGATGAACTTCGCTTACTCCACCAAAAACTGTGGCACAAGTTAAATGTGAATTTTTGCCGTAAACTTTAATGTTGTCGGCGATTTGCGTTGCCAATTCACGAGTTGGCGTAAGAATTAATGCCGAAATTTGATTCGGTGAATTTTTTTGATGATTTTCGCTTAAATTGTGAATTATTGGCAAAGCGAAAGCGCCAGTTTTGCCGGTTCCAGTTTGAGCGATTCCGAGGAAATCCTTGCCTTCAATAATGTGTGGAATTGCTTGAAGTTGGATTGGTGTCGGATGAGTGTAACCCTTCTTTTGAAGAGCAGAAATTATATTTTCGTTTAATTTTAAAGATTGAAAATCTGTCATGAGTAATTTAATTATTTTTATGAAATAAAGCGTAGAGAAAACAAATAGCGATCCAAAAAACTCATCTAAAACTAAGAAAGAAAGGCTCAAATGAAGCTTATAATAAGGCTTCCAAGGTGTTGAAAGAAATCGTTATTTGTATTTTCAATAAATCGATTCTAAAATTTTATATTTGAAAAGATTCAAATAAAATTAAAATGGTGAAATAGATTTATACTTCCAGCCACTAATTTTAATCGCTATTTTCTAATTAGCTAGTTAAAATTAATAAAAATTAGAAAATAATTGTAAAAAAGGCAATAAAAATTTATTTAGAAATAGTTTTTTTATAATTAAAACCAATAATATTAGTTAATGTTTAGTAATTATATTAATGATATTGAATCATTAAAAAAACAAAATTTATATCGAAAACTTGTCGATAGCAATTCGATTGCAAGCAACATTATCAACAGAGAAAAGCATCGATATATTTCTTTTGCTTGTAATGATTATTTGGGTTTATCGCATAATTCGGCATTAAAAAAATCGGCGATTTTAGCGATTAAAAAATATGGCGTTGGTGCTAGGGCTTCAAGATATATAACTGGTAATAATATTCTTTACAAAAAACTCGAAAAAGCTCTCGCCAAATTTTATAAAAATGACGATGCTTTAGTTTTTTCTTCGGGATATTCTTGTGCAATTGGAGTGGTTAAAGCCTTGGTAGGCGAGGGCGATTTGATTATCGCCGATAAATTAATTCACGCTTGTTTGATTGATGGAGCTCAATTATCGCAAGCAAAATTTATCAGATTTGATCACAATAATCTTGAACATTGTTTAAAAATTTTACAAGAAAATCGTCATCAATATAAAAAATGTTTAATCCTCACCGAGACAATATTTTCAATGGACGGCGATGTTGGAAAAATTGCCGAATTATTAAATCTTGCTAACAAATTTGATGCGATTTTATTATCCGATGATGCTCATGGTTTGGGGCAAAATATCGAGCCACATTCGCGACATTTGCAAATGGGAACTTTGTCGAAAGCCTTCGGCAGTCTTGGTGGATTCGTGGTCGGCGATAAAATTTTAATTGAGTATTTACGACAATTTTCGCGTTCGGCAATTTATTCAACGGCACTTCCGCCCGCTATTTTAGCATCTTCATTACAAGCTTTAAAAATTATTTCTAAAAAAAATTTAGCACAAAAATCTATTGAAATTGCTCAATATTTTTGTCAATTAATGAATTTACTAAAACCCGAATCATCGATTGTAATTATAAAAATTGGCGAGAGTAAAAAAGTCGTTGAAATTGCTCAAAAAGTTGCCAAAAATGGTTTTTTGATTGGTGCCATCCGCCCGCCTACGGTGCCACAAAATCAGGCAAGATTGCGTTTAACTTTTAGCGCATCACATCGCAAAAATGATATCAAAAAATTGGCAAAAATTTTGCGAGAGATTTTGAAATGAAATTTTATTTGTTAAAATAATTTTAACTTTAAAATTGAACATTTAAAAATTGCACTTTTTAACTTAAAATTTTAATCAAAATAAATTCTCAATTGAAAAATAAATGAAATTTCTTTTAATGATAAAGTAAAATTGAATTTCTAAAATTAAAAAAATTTAAAATGAAAAATATTGCAAAAATTATTATTACAATTATCGCTTTTACGCTTACGCTCTCTAGTAATTCATTAGCTCAAAATGAAAAAAAACAAGTCGTAAAAGATTCTAAAAAAATTTCAATTCAAGATTTGCAAAATAATGAAAAAAATGCCAAAATTAATGGTAAATTTTATTTTGGAATGGAGGCTTTTTTGCAAAATTATAAATTAAGCGGTGGCTATGGTGCCAAAGAAGTTTATGATTACTACGAGCCAAATACCACTGCTGTTGCCGTATTTTTTGGTTATGATAATGAAGATTTTTTCAAAATTGAAAGTTTTTATTCAAAATCAAATGAAAAAAATCAGGTTATCGGCAATAATGGATTCTCAGATTTTGAATTAAGAGCGAGAAATTTTGGTGTTGATTTTAAGCCCTATATTAATTTTGATAAAAATTCCCGGGGCTTACTCTATGCAATTTTTGGCTTAAATTATAATCATATTGAGGCTACGGAAAATTTACAATCAAAAACCTTTGGAATTGGCGGAGTAAAGAATGAAATAATTTCTAAAAATGTGAGTCTAAATAAATTTTCTCCATCTCTTGGATTGGGCGTTGAATATTTATGTTATAAAAATTTTTCTTGCAGATTTCAACACAAACGCAATTTTATTAATGCCGAAATTGATAACATGACGGTGCTTAGAAAAATAAAGGTTGCCGAAATTACAAGTATTGGAATTAGTTATTCTTTTTAAAAGATTTATGAGTTTTTTTAAATTTTATTTTTGGATAAAAAATACCAATAATAATTAAAATTCCACAACCAATAACAAAAATTAGTGAAAGTTCTTTAATATATTTAATAATTAATTCTTGATTTTCGCCAATTAAATAACCGCTAAAAGATAAGATTGAAGTCCAAATTGTGGCACCGATTGAAGTATAAAATAAAAATAATTTGAAATTCATTTTAGCAAGCCCGGCGGGCAGTGAAATAAAATGACGAAATCCGGGCAAAAGCCTGCCAATAAAGACTGAAAGCGGACCATGTTTTTTGAAAAATTCTTCGATTTTTATGATGGTTTCGGGTTTGATAAAAAAATATTTACCGATTTTTAAAATAATTCTGCGTCCCAAAGTCAAAGCGAGATAATAACTAAAAACTGCGCCGGCAATATTGCCGATAGTGCCAACCAAAGTTGCGATGTAAATATTCATAACGCCTTTGGCACTGGCAATTCCCGCAGGAATCATGATTATTTCACTTGGAATTGGAATGATGGTGCTTTCCAAAAACATGCCGATAAAAATTCCGAGATAACCAATTTCATTAATAAAAACAACTATGGTTTCGATAAAATTATGAATAAATTCGTGCATTTTTAAGAAAATTGATTGATGAATTTTTTGATGTCATTTTGATTTTGACGAGCCACTCTTTTGGCTTCAATGATTGAGCGAATTTTTTGATAAGAAGTGTTTAAATCGTCATTGATTATCATAAAATCATATTCTTCATAATGACTAATTTCATTACGCGCTTCACGCATGCGTTCTTGGACAATCTCTTCGGGATCTTGGGCTCGAGCACGAAGTCTTCTTTCAAGTTCTTGAATTGATGGTGGTAAAATAAAAATCGAGACGATTTGATCGGCGGAAAAATTTTGTTTAATTTGTCGCGCTCCTTGCCAATCAATATCGAAGAGAACGCAATGACCGTTATTTAAAGCATCATCAACATTTTTTTTTGGCGTTCCATAAAAATTATCAAAAACCTCGGCGCTTTCTAAAAATTCTTGATTATTTTTCATTTGTAGAAATTTTTCACGATTTACAAAATGATAATGTTGACCAGCAATTTCTTGTGGTCGTTTTTTACGAGTTGTTGCCGAAATTGAAAGACGAATTAGCGGATCATTTTGCACAATCATTTTGCACAATGTTGATTTTCCAGCTCCCGAGGGTGATGAAATGATAATCAAAAATGGCAAATGATTTATGAACATTGAGATTTTTTTAAATTCAAAACCAAAATTATTCGTCGTCTTTGACGATAGCAATATCTGGGGCGTCGGGGGCTTTCATGCCAACAACATGATAACCAGCATCAACATGAAGAACCTCTCCCGTAACGCCATTACCAAGGCTCGAAAGCAAGAAAGCTGCGGCACCACCGACATCTTGAAGCGTAACATTGCGACGCAATGGAGCGTTATATTCGTTCCATTTGAAAATTAAGCGGAAATCGCCAATACCGCTGGCCGCCAAAGTTTTGACAGGGCCGGCTGAAATTGCGTTAACGCGAATATTGTCTTTGCCCATATCCATTGCAAGATAACGAACGCTTGCTTCAAGAGCAGCTTTGGCAACGCCCATAACATTGTAATGAGGCATAACTTTTTCGGCACCATAATAACTTAAAGTGATGATGCTTCCACCGCCAGCATTGATCATTAATTTTTCGGCTTCTTTGGCAACTGCAACCAATGAAAATGCCGAAATATTCATGGTGTTAACGAAATTTTGTGGCGAGGTGTGAAGATATTTACCACGAAGTTCTTCTTTGTCGGAGTAGGCGATAGCGTGAACTAAAAAATCAAGTTTACCCCATTTTTTTTCAAGAACTTCAAAAACTTTTTTGATTGACTCGGCGTCAGTAACATCGCACGGCAAAACTATGTCGGATCCGATTGATGAAGCCAAAGGTTCAACGCGTTTTTGTAAAGCTTCACCTTGAAAAGTGAAAGCTAATTCGGCACCGAATTTATGAGCTTCTTCGGCAATGCCCCAAGCTATGGATTTGTTGTTGGCAACGCCCATAATTAAACCTTTTTTTCCTGCAAGAATTGTCATTTTTAAAAAATTTTAGTTAATAAATTAGTTATTATAAAGCCAAGGAGTTATTTGACGATTTTTTTCTTCAAAATCAGTAATTTTTTGTGATTTTTGTAGAGTTAAGCCAATATCATCGAGACCTTCAATTAAACAATGTTTTTTGAAAGAATCAATTTCAAATTTATAGATTTTTTCGTTAGTTTGAATTTCTTGTTTTAATAAATTTACGGTTGCCGAATTGTTTGGCGACTTAGAAAATTCAAGCAATTCATCGATTTCAGAATTTTTTAAAACTATTGGCAAAATGCCATTTTTAAAACAATTATTGTAAAAAATATCAGCAAAAGATGGGGCAATAACGCATTGAATACCGAAATCAATGAGTGCCCAAGGAGCATGCTCACGGCTAGATCCGCAACCAAAATTATCGAGAGCAACTAAAATTTTGGCATCGCGAAATTCGGGTTTGTTTAAAACAAAATTAGTAATTTCTTTTTCATTTAAATCATAACGCATTTCATGGAACAAGTTTTTGCCAAGCCCAGTTCTTTTGATGGTTTTGAGGAATTGCTTTGGAATTATCATATCGGTATCGATATTAATCAAAGGCAATCCAGCAACAATAGATTTAACAATATTGAATTTTTGCATTTTTGTGTTTTTAATTTTTTTTGGAAATCAATTTTGCTAATCCTTCTTAAAAAAACAAGGTTAATTTTTATTAATTAAATTAATATCGAATTTAATTTGATTTTTTAGCTCATCAATCGAAGAAAATTTTTTCTCATCACGAATAAAATCTAAAAATTCAACGCGAATTTTTTGGTGATATAAATTTTTAGAAAAATTTAATAAATGGGTTTCGAAAAGTGGCTTCAGACTTGAATTATCAAAGGTTGGCTTGATACCAAAATTGGTAATTGAATCATAAAATTTATTTTCATCATTAATATAAGTTTGAGTTTTATAAACTCCAAATTTCGGTTTAATTAAATTAATTTTATGATTTATGTTGGCAGTCTTGTAACCTAATTCACCGGCGATTTTCTTGCCTTCCACTACAATTCCATCAATGGCAAAATTATGTCCCAAAATTTTATTTAACGATTTAATTTCACCGCTTTTTAAATATTGTCGTGCTAATGAAGAAGAAATGGTAATTTCACTATGATTTTTATCTAAAATTTTAATCGGATTTATTTCGTGCAAATCAAAATTGTAATTTTCGAGAGTTTTAAAATTTCCTTCGCGACCCTTGCCAAATGTGAAGTCGTAGCCAATAATTAAAGATTTAACATTAAATTTATTTATCAATATTTCTTCAATAAAATTAATGGCTTTTATAGAGGATAAATTATTGTTAAAAGGAAGTATGATTAAATAATCTAAACTATATTTTTTAAGTAAATTTATTTTATTGGCAAGATTGGTGATGCGAAAATCACTATTAAAATCACTTTTATTTTTATTTAAAAAATAAATTGGATGCGGTTCAAAACTTAAAAGCGCCGAAGATAAATTATTTTTTTTTGCAATTTCTTGAGTTTTTTCAATAATTTTTTGATGAGCGAGATGAACGCCATCAAAGTTCCCAATGGTGAGAGCTAATTTCGGTAATTGATGATTGATTTGATTTAAATTGCGAATTAAAATCATGTTTTATTTAAAAATTTAATAATAATTTTAACTTGAAAATCGATCATTTAAAAATGATAAATTCAAAATTTTTTTGCAAAAAAACTTGGTTTTTTTTAATCAAAAGTTTTTTTTGTTTAATTTTCTTCGTTAATTTTGCACGAGCCGACGCGGTTTTGCAACATAATTCTTCAACAAATTTTCAACATGGAATTTCAATTTTTGGCGATTTAAAATATTCTAAAAATTTTAAAAATTTAGAATATGTCGATGTCAATGCCAAGAAGGGCGGAGAAGTGCATTTTGGCGTTGAAGGTGGCTATAATTCATTCAATAATTTTATTTTAAAAGGCATCGGCGCCCAAGGATTATCATATCTTTACGATAGTTTGATGGAGGGCACGGACGATGAAATCGGTTCGCGTTATGGCTTGATTGCCAAAGAGGCGAAATTGAGTCAAAATCGCTTAAATCTTGAATTTAAATTGCGTGAAAATGCTTTTTTTCATGATGGCAAAAATATCACCGCCGATGATGTTATTTTCACTTTTAATAAATTAATTTCTGATGGTCATCCATCATACAAAATGAGCTTTCGCGATGTTAAAAATGTTGAAAAACTTGGCAAATTTCGCGTGAGATTTAATTTTAAAAATGCCAATAATCGTAATTTGCCGTTGATTATTGCTTCCTTGCCGGTTTTGCCAAAACATTTTTATGAAAAAAATGATTTTTCTAAATCATCTTTAACTATTCCGATTGGGTCTGGACCTTACAAAATCGAAGATTTCGTTGCGAATCGATATGTCGCTTATGAGAGAAATAAAAATTATTGGGGCGTTAATTTGCCAATCAATATTGGACGCTATAATTTTGATAAAATTATTTTTGATTATTATCGCGATAACAATGTTCTAATCGAGGCTTTCAAAGCTCAAAAATATGATTTTCGCCAAGAAAATGTTGCACGCAATTGGGCGAATGCTTACAATATCAAAGCGGTTGAAAATGGCGAAATTATTAAACGCGAAATCGAGCATGAAATGCCGGCGCCGACCCAAGTTTTTATTTTGAATTTACGCAAAACTCAATTTCAAAATTATGCTTTACGCAAAGCCATTACGCAAGTTTTTGATTTTGAGTGGCTTCGCGATCACATTTTTTATGGCTCTTACAAACGCAACGAAAGTTACTTCACCAATTCGGAATTTGCTTTTAAAGATTTCAAACTTCCAAAAACCGCCGGCGACGGCATAAATCGACAAAATATTATCATCGCTCAAAAAATTTTAGCCGATGCGGGATATAAAATTATTGATCAAAAATTAATCGATCCAACCACAAAAAAGGCGGTGGCAATTGAATTTATGATTGACCAAAAAGCCTTTGAAATGGTGGTGGCGCCTTACATTAAAAATTTAAAAAAACTTGGAATCGATGCCAAAATGCGTTTCGTTGAAGAGAACCAATTTCAAACGCGAGTCAATAATTTTGATTTTGATGTGATGGTTGGTGTTTATCCGCAAAATATTA
>CAJBXX010000218.1 GCA_903959715.1 uncultured Alphaproteobacteria bacterium
ATTTTTCTTGCAACTTTTTCTTTAGTTTTGCAACCTTTTATATAAGCATTAAAAGTTCTTTCGATCTTTATCTTATACTTTTCAATTTTTTCAGTTCCCATCTGTATAGTTTTATCTTTACAAAATCTATATCCCAAATAATCTAAATCATCTTTTTGTGGATTTTTTAAATCTAGATTTCTTAAATCTAATGTCTTTGTTTTATTTGAATTTAGGGTTAAGTCTAATTTTTCTGCCTCAGACATTATTTGTGATAAAAAATTTGTCGTATTAGAATTTAGCTTAGGACTAAAAACTATCACCATGTCATCAACATAACGAGCGTAAAAAATAATTTCAGGATGTGATCTTATTTTTTTATCAAAGTCACGCATATAAATTTCTGAAAGATATGCACTAATTCCAATCCCTCTGGGAATCCCAATATCATTATGAGATAAATCTTTGTAAGACATTAAAACTTGCTGTATAATTTTTTTTGAAGTCATTGCCAATAGGTGCTCTTTATTTATTTTATTAAGCAAACTATTCCTTGATATGCTTTCATAAAATTTTTTAATATCTGTTCGAATTATATATTTTGGAAACGAGTCTTTCATCAAGCTACGCAATTGGCAGATAATATTGTATCTGTTGCCTTGTTGAATTTTATAAAGTCTTTTTATGTTGTATTGAATTTGTTTGATCACAAAATATGAAGCTGAATCATTACTGATTTTGTAAGCTTCTTTACCATTTTTAGTTACAACTTTTTGTAAAGTAATTCGAAAGTTTTTTTTAAGAATATCTGCACTGATCTTTTCTAACTCTGAAATTAATAATCTTTCTTTGTGATCTTTTAAGTCATTTTTATTTTTATTTATCTTAGCCCTTTCTTCTTCATAAAGTTGTTTTGATATTTTGGGTCTTTTATTTTCTAATTCGCGAAATTCTAAACTGAAATTTTTTAAATTTTTTGTAATTTTTTCTATTTCTGGAAAAAATTTTCCTTCTAAATGTTGTCCTTTTCTATTCTCATAGTCAAATATTTTACGAAAATTATCTGTTGAAAATGATTGATCTAATAATTTTTCCATCTTTTATCTATCATTTTGTTGAAATACTCTCAATTTCATCGGCACTTGGCACGATTTCCTTAATTTTTTTATCAGTAATTTTTTCGGCAATTTTATATTCCGATACCCCAATTGGTTTGGTCATAAATCTAACAGAATGCTTGCTAATCTCCTTGTTATTCTTGGTGCAAAGGATTATGCCAATGGTATTTTGGTCATGTTTTTTTCTGATTTTTTCATCAATAACCGAAAGATAAAAACCCAATTTTCCCGCATATTCGGGTTTAAATTCTCCGGTCTTTAATTCAATAACGACGAAACAAGAAAGTTCAATATTATAAAACAATAAATCTATATAAAAATCTTGCCCACCAACCTCGATGTGATATTGCTTGCCAATAAAAGCAAAGCCCTTACCAAGCTCAAGCAAGAATTTGGTAATATTATTTATTAAATGATCTTCAAGCTCTTTTTCTTTAAAATTAGAACCTCTTAAAAATTCAAAATTATATTCATCTTTTAGTAAATCGGCGACTAATTCAGATTGCGGATTTGGGAGAGTTAAATCAAAATTATGAGTCTTTTCAATTGATGTTTGGCGTTGATAAAGATCGCTTTTAATTTGATGCATTAAAACATTGCGAGACCAGCCGTTTTCAACTGTTTGTGA
>CAJBXX010000219.1 GCA_903959715.1 uncultured Alphaproteobacteria bacterium
AACAAATGGAGGCTCGAGCCTCATTACCGGAGACGGAACTCTTATTTTGCAGGGGAATCTAATCCAAACAATTGATTCAAGTTTAGGCTCTTCAATATCAGACAGATTGGGGGCGTTGGAAATAAAAAGCACCTCCGATATTGTGCTTAATGACGAATCTTATATCGGAACCCTAACATCATCAGCGAATCCCGATTCATCATTGCCCGAATTCAACTTTTTAACAAATAATTCATCGTTAAACATTACCAATCTTAACATCAATAAATCGTTGAAAATCAATGGCTCCGGAGCTTTTGAAGTAGCATCTTTAGATATTGACAACAGCAAAAACTTAACTTTGGGCGACGACAAAACTCTAAAAATTACCAAAGAAATAAAAGGGCTTGGAACCATTAAAACCGATACTTCCGGCAGTGGCAATATTTTCTTCTCCTCTAATGGAATTTCTGACATTAATGTCGCCAATCAAATTGGCGAATCGACCGCTCGTTTAAACAAAATTATCGTCAACACTCCAAATTTTTCCGTTAATTTAAACAAAGACACTTTCATCTCCAGCCTTGATTTCATAAACTCTGCGGGGCAATCCAAAATAACGATAGCCGACACTATAACTCTCAACATTAATGGCGACATCAAAAGCTCTTACGATTCAGCAATAACAGGTCTTGGAACCGTTAATTTATCAGGCTCAACAAAGGAACAAAATATTTACACAAAACTTGGAACCAGCGATGATTACTTAGAAAATTTAACGATAGAAAATCCTTTCGGAGCGACTCTTTACGCCGATTCTTTTGTTGGCAATTTAAATTTAATTGGAAATGTTATAAAAATCTCCGACAGCATTTTAACAATCGATAGCTCCACACCTTTCAATTTAAATAATGTGAGTTTTACCAGTAAAAGAGTCAATGATTTTGGTAAAATAAAACTACTTGGAGCCTTTGAAATCGGTCAATCCAACATTGTTTTTGATTATACCAATAATAATAGTGATATAACTTGGAGCGAAAAAGATTTTGCTGGCATCAAAGAAAAATATAATGTCATTGAAGCAAATTCATTAACGAACATTGACTCTCTAAATCTTATTACCGTAAGCGATAATTCATATTTATTTGACAATATTTTAGAAATCGATGGAACCAACATCGTTACCACAATTCAAACCAGCGATGATTTTAGCAAAAAAAATCTTGGCTCTCAAGATTACGAAATACTCTCAAGCGTTTTAAGATCAAGTAATTTAGCTTCAAAATTTTTCAGAATTTCAAATAAAGCAAATCTCGAAACTACACTTGCAAGTCTTAAACCGATTTCGACTGATGTCCTCATCAACAATGCTTTGAGTGCTAACAATCTAACATTTGACGCCATTAATTCTCACATAAAAAATAATTTTGATGATAAGAAAATTGATATTAAAAAACCTAAAAATTTTGGATTATGGGGACAATTATTTGGCGATAAATCAACGCAAAAAAATAATGATTCTAAACAAAAATTTAACACTAATAATTATGGCGGGATAATTGGCATTGAAAGACTAATCGGGGGTAAAAATAATATTTTAATTGGCTCTGCAATCGCAATAAATAAATCGCAAATTGATGATAATTTAAAAATACATAACAGCGATGTAAACTCATATCAAATAAATTTTTATAACAAAAATTATGCAAAAAATAATGAAGGTTTTTACAATAAAAATTTAGCAAATTTTAGCTTCAACAAATATAACAATTTAAGAAATATAAAAATTGAAAATTATCAAGAATCAGTAAAATCCAATTTAAGTGGCAAAAATTATTCCATTGAAAGTGGAGCTGGTTACAATCTAAAAATATTTGATAGTTTTTCAATCACTCCCGACTTTTCACTTCAATATTTTAAATTCTCTCAAGATTCCTACAAAGAAAAAGGTTCAAGCGACTTGGCGTTAAAAATAAAAGGCATAAATTACGACGAATTTATTGCCAAATTAGGCATAGATTTTGCAGGAAATTTCTCTCATTCTCAAGCAAAATATAAGCCAAATTTTTCAATTTCTTGGGATAAAAAGTTGAAAAATAATCGCCAAATCATGCAATCAAATTTTATCAATAAAGACTTCGACCCGAATCAAATTATAAAAAATAATTTTATTATTGCACAAAAAAACATTATCAATCTTGGTTTTGGCTTAAATTTATCCGATGAAAATAATCAAAAACTTAATTTAAAATATAATTTACAACTCGCTAATCACTTCATAAATAACGCTGGATCCATCCAATATTCTTGGGAATTCTAATCGCAAAATATTACTAATTTTAAATATTTTTTTCTTTTCTTGTGAAGCTAATGCGAGGGAAAAAGATGATGATTTGGCTTTAAAAATTTTATCGAAAATTGATAAATCAAACCACCCACTTCGGTCTCAGTATTATTGAAAATTGAAGATATTATTAAAAAAAGAGAGTGATAAAACTTCCCGCGATTAAATAATTAATTTATCGCAATCAAAGAAACTTATACCAGAATAATTGCGGGCAAATTTATATTTTTTAAACCAAATATTATTTCAATAAAATTATGAAATTTTAACAAGTGCAATTTTAAGTTCTTTTAATTGTCGCTCAGAAACATTGGCTGGGGCGTTCATCATTAAATCTTGAGCTTTGCCGTTCATTGGAAAAGGAATCACTTCCCGAATATTGGGTTCATCCGCCAAAAGCATGACGATACGATCAATCCCCGGAGCCAAACCACCATGGGGAGGGGCGCCGAATTTAAAGGCGTTAAGCATCGCCCCAAATTGTTTTTCAACCACATCCTTGCCGTAGCCAGCAATTTCAAAAGCACGATACATAATTTCTGGCTTGTGATTGCGAATCGCCCCAGAGCAGAGCTCAACGCCATTACAAACTATATCATATTGAAAGGCTTTAATAGTGATTGGATCTTGCGAATTAAGAGCTTCTAGACCTCCTTGAGGCATTGAAAATGGATTATGAGAAAATTCAACCTTGCCAGTTTCGTGATCAAGCTCATACATTGGAAAATCAACGATCCAACAAAATTTATAAATTGATTCATCAATTAAATTTAAATCTTGTCCAAGTTTTATGCGCACTTGACCAGCGATTTTGGTAGCTTCGTGAGATTTTCCACAAGAAAAGAAAACTGCATCGCCATTATTTAAATTTGCAGTTTTTTTCAGTTCTTCAAGTTTTTCGGGTGATAAAAATTTTGCAATCGGACCTTTGGCCTCGCCATTTTCATCAAAAATAATATATGCCAAACCTTTAGCACCAACGCTTTGGGCGAATTCGATCATTTTGTCAAAAAATGAACGAGGTTGCGACGCACATTTTGGCGCTGGAATTGCACGAATAATTGAGCCTTGCTCAATCGCTTTGGTAAAAATTGAAAAGCCCGAACCAATAAAAATATTGGTGGCTTCAGAAATTATAATTGGATTGCGTAAATCTGGCTTGTCGATGCCATATTTTAAAATCGCCTCTTCGTAAGGAATGCGAATGAAATTTTTATCATGAAGTTTTTTACAACCAAATTGATTGAAGATGTTATACATAACGGGCTCAATCGCTGAGAACACATCTTCTTGGGTAACGAAAGCCATTTCAACATCGAGTTGATAAAATTCTGGCGAACGATCTGCCCGCAAATCTTCATCGCGAAAACATGGTGCGATTTGAAAATAACGATCAAAACCCGATACCATTAAAAGCTGTTTAAATTGTTGCGGAGCTTGAGGTAAAGCATAAAATTTTCCTGGATGAAGACGGGCGGGAACCAAGTAATCACGAGCTCCTTCCGGGCTTGATGCCGTTAAAATTGGCGTTTGAATTTCAAGAAAATTTTGCTTCACCATTTCTACGCGAAGAGCCGAAATTACTTGCGAACGCAAGATAATATTTTTGTGAGTTTTGTCGCGACGAAGATCGAGAAAGCGATATTTTAAACGCAATTCTTCGGGGTAATTTTCATTTTCGGCGTTGATTTGAAAGGGAATTTGTTCGGCTAAAGATTCGATGATTAACTCTTCAACCTTAACTTCAATTTCACCAGTTTGAATTTTTGTATTATTTGCTTCAGCATCGCGAGCCACAACATTTCCAACAATCGTGATGACCGATTCAAGCTTGATTGAAGCGATTGCATCGAGGTTAAGATTTTTATTTTGTTGATCGATAACGATTTGTGTTATGCCATAATGATCGCGTAAATCAATGAAAATAAGGCTTCCGTGATCTCGTTTTGAATGAACCCAACCGGAAAGTTTAACTTTTTGAGATATATTATTTTTGTTTAATGCACTACAATTGTGCGTTCTAAATTTATGAATCACAGAGATGTTAGATATGAGTTTATGAGAATTTTAGGATATTTTTATTTGATTTGGTGTAAATGCAAGAACTAT
>CAJBXX010000220.1 GCA_903959715.1 uncultured Alphaproteobacteria bacterium
CCCGTCGCGAATCTTTTTTGAAAAAAAAGATGAAGCATTTTCACAAAAAACAAAAACTCAAAAACCCAAATCTTATCGCGTATGTCGCGATTTATTCGCGACGAAGCGATTCAACTCAAAGCTAAATTTGCTTTAGCAAATTTAATGCGTAGCAGAAGCGATTCAACTTTTCCCTAAATTTGCGTTAGCAAATTTAATTAATATAATTGGTGATTACTCTCAAGAGCAATTCGGGCTTGGAGCCTTTGATAAAATAATCGGTAATTTGGCATTTAAATAAATTATAAATATCCTCTTTTTCCCCTTGACCACTAATCGCAATGATTGGAATTTCTTCATTATTATTTATTTTATGCAACGCCTCGATTGCCCTAATTTCTTTGACCGCCTCATCGCCATTATAAGGTGGCATAATAATGTCGGTAATTATCGCATCAAAATTTGATTTGCCATTTTGATCAAGACTTTTTTGATAAATTTCCAATAATTCTTTGCCATTTTTTGCTTCGGTAACAATTATTCCAGCCGATTCCAGAGTTCCTCTAATAATTGTTCGATTGATTTGTTGATCGTCGGCGAGAATAATTTTTTTATTGCTAAGTATTTTTAAAAAATCCGCCTCGACATAAGACATATCGTCTTGCGAATCCATCATCCACTTGCTTACGCCACGATAAAACAAATTGTCTTTCGATGATTTACTCAAATAATAATTAAAATTATCGTGATAAATTGAGTCGTCAATCGCCCTTAAAAAAGAATCTTTATTAAGAGAAGTGAGTGCAATTATTGGAATTTCCTTATCATTCATTCTAATTTTATTCGTAGCTTCAATTCCATCGATTTCCGGCATTTGAATATCCATTAAAATTAATTGATATTTATTTTGATTCGCCATTCTAATTGCCTCTCTACCGCCCCTTGCAATATCGCAAGAAACTTGTGGAAAAATTTTCTCTAATTTTGTTTTTGTGATTATCAAATTAACCTCTTGATCATCAACTAATAATATTTTTTTTCTCTTAATTTCGATCTTCGATTTTGCCACCTCTTCCTCAGAAAGCGTTGGGAATAAAAGCGAAAATTTTGTCCATTTTTTATATTTGGATTCGCATATTATTTCACCGCCAAACATTTGCATATTTCTTTTACAAAAAGATAAGCCCAAACCCGTTCCTTCTTTTTTTCCATAAGTATAAAAATCGCTAAATAATTTTGAAATAATATGCTCTTGAATCCCTACCCCATTATCTTTAACATAAATTACATTATATTGTTTATTATTTATTATTCTTTTTTCGGTGCCAATTGTAACCTCAAATTCCGGGAATTGATTTGAATAATAAAGTGCATTTTTAAGAAGATTAAAAATAACATATGATAATCGATCTGGATCGGCTTTAAATATAAAATTATTTTCTTTATTATTTGATGACAAAATTTTAACTTTTGTTTTTTCTTCATCGCTTCGATAACCAAATTTTTCAATAATTTCTGGCAAAATCTTATCGGTTTCGAGATAAACAAAATCATCGGAATCAATTTTTTTCTCCCTTAAATCGCCGAGAATAATATTTATAATATTATTGGCATTTGAAATTGAATTACTAATATTTGATGCCAAATTTAATAATTTTGATTTTGCATTGGAAATTATCGCAATTTCCGAAAATGTAGAATTTTTTACATGAAAAGATTCTTTGGTTTTTTTATCGAGCTCTAAAACCAAATTATTTATTTGAGTTCCAATCAAATTTATGGTGTTTAACGGATTCCTAAGCTCGTGAGCAATCGATCCAGCGAGAGATTTGAAAATTCTAGCTTTTTCTTCATCTTCTATGGCCTTGATATTAGTGTATTTAAAAATTTTTGCTCTCTCTTCTTCGGCCAAACATTTGGCGTTGGAATAGCTAAATGCAAGCCCCGAAAAAATCGCAAACATAAAAGTTAATGCGTAAAGCAAAAGATCGAGATTATGGTTATATAAAATTATTGATGGCTCAAAAAAAATTTCATTACCGATTAAATTATGAAAAATTATAGCTAATCCGACGCCAATTAACAAATCAATTAAACATATAAACCATTGCGGGACAAGGATTGTCAAAGTATAAAACATAATCGCCTCCCATAAAAACCAGGTTTTTATAAAATGATTATTTAATGCCGTTAATGTTATTAAAAAAGGAAGATTGTAAATTAGCATGAAATGCCAATAATATTTAAATAATGGCTGAAATTTTGGTGACCAGTATTTTTTTGTAGCTAATGATAAACATACCAAACCAGCAAAACTTTTAATTGCAATATTATCCCAAGGCATATCGAATACATATAAATGCAAAATTGCAAAAATTGGATGCCCAAAGCTCCCGATAATCACAACGGCAAGAAGATTATATTCGTTAATTAAAGTTCCTTTTTTAAAGGAACTTTTAAGATAAAACTTTGCAAATTCCAAAACCTTCATTATGAAATCAAAATAATAGTTAAAATGAGGCTTAACAAAATTAATCTTATTTTTTGAATAAAATCTTCAATTTTAAAGATTTTTATTTCAAAAAAACCCAACTCAAATAAACATAATATTTAAAAAAATTTACAATAATTTGATTTAAATTTAGTGTTCACATATTTCAAATTATCGTCAAATGCTGAATTAATCAAGCTCCAATTTATCTAATTTTTTAATTCATAATTGTAATTGAGAATAAATTATAAAAATATAATTTATTAGTAGTTTTTAAACTCTATTGCTTTTTTGAATTTAATTATAAATTCTTTGATTAGAATAATAGTTTTTAGTTTTTATGAATTACTATTTTGTAAATTGTATTTTTAAATTAAGAAAATATTTTTTTGAATATTGATTATTTTAAATCGATTTTTTTTCATTGCGCAACAAAATTATCTTTCCCCTAACCCTAGCCCTCTCTCCGCTTGCGGGGAGAGGGGATGATGACAATAATTTTTTCTCCGATTAGCAAATTATCCAATTTTAATACCCCATTTTTTTGATAAATAGAGCTCAACTTCTTGCCTTTCTTTGTCGGATAGTGCGCGAGTGTAGAAAATTATTTCGGCGATGTAACCTTTGAAGTGGTGAAGTCCCAAAGTATATCTACCGATCATAGCTCCCGCGTAAGAAATTAAAGGCGATCTTTGGGTTGCATTAAATGCTCCAGATCCTCCATTGGTATAAATAGATTTCCCATTGATTTTGCTAAATACAAAACTATGCATTCTGGGAACTTGTGATTTAAACTTTGGAATACTTTTAAAAAAATCACTCTGATAATGTGTTTGTATAACAAAAATATCGCTACTATATCCTAAAATAAGCCTTGTATTTTGTAAAGTTCCGCTTCCGGTCATGAAAGTATTGATATCTCCAGAGCCCCTTGCCTCAACCACAAAAATTGTATAATCCGCACCCACTAAAAAATCACCATTAAAAGAAAAAAAATCATTCGATCCATCAAAAA
>CAJBXX010000221.1 GCA_903959715.1 uncultured Alphaproteobacteria bacterium
GACCCAGGAACGTTTAGAAAGATCTGCTAATAAAAATGATCAAGAGATCACAGATTCTTCTAAAAATTCTAGTCCTCCTTCACCTCTTCCGGCTAAAAGAGAAAGATCGGAGGGAGAAGTTGGAGATTTCATCGATTCAAAATCACAGCGCACATCTGGGATATAGTCAATCAATTGCAACGTTGGCCATAAGTTTTTTTATATAAATTTTTTCTTCGAGTGATGTTTTTTTATTAGAAATAACATTATCTCGGAGTATAATCAATTGACATTAGAGAGCCTCTTATCGGCGATTTTTTTTCAACATTATAATAAACATTTAAATCTTTTAAAATTATATCCATTTGAGCGGTTTTATTGGCGGAATCTATGGTGTCGTAAGTAATAATTTGAATGTCATAATCTTTGATATAAATTTGCACATAACTAAAATCTTTGGGATCAAAAAAACTCGGTAAATCACTTTTTTTGATATCAAAATTGCGAATTATATTTTCCCGACTTGAGCAAACTAGTGTGACAAACCAACTTTCCTGACAGGTCCCCAAATAACTGGACAATAAATACCTTTTAATTTATCGTTATTTTAACAATAAATTAAGGAGTTTATATGCCTACAGGTTATCCATCTTTAACAAAAAACCAAAAACAAGAAATTATCGCTAGAATAAAAGATAAGGGCGAGAAGGTATCGGATTTGGCGAAAGAATATGGCGTATGGTCAAAAACCATTTATAATCTATTAAAAACCCAATTGAATCAATCAAACATCACTCTCGAATTAGCTAAAGTAAAACGAGAAAGAGATGCCTTGTTGCAAATAGTTGGTCAGTTTGTCCTAGAAGATAAAGCTCGTAAAAAAAACTCTACAAAAAATCATATTTAGTCGCCATGTCCAAAAAAATTAATAAATCTAGCGAGGCTAAAAAAGTAAATAAAACTAAATTAGCTAAAAATCTAGGAATTGGCAGATCTTCTCTTTATTACAAACCAAAGCTTCCGATTAAGGATTTGATTTTAAAAAAACAAATTGAAGAAATTCTAAAAGAGCATAAATCTTATGGTCATAAAAGAATCGCCCTTCATCTTAAAATTAATAAAAAAAGAGCTTTAAGAGTTATGAAGTTATTTGATTTAAGTCCAGCAAGAAAGCCTAGGGTTCCAATTAAAAAAGATGATTTAAATCAAGTCAAAAGTAATAAAAAAAATCTGATTTCAGACTTTAATTTAAACGCTCCATCGCAAATATGGGCTAGTGATTTTACCTATTTACCATATTTTAATAATAAATTTATTTATCTAGCTACCGTCATAGATTGTTTTACTAAAGAAATAATTAGTTGGAATTTAAGCGTAAAACATAAATCTGATTTTATTGTTGAAGCTTTAATTGAAGGCTTAAATAAAAGAAAAAAACCAAAAATATTTCATTCGGATCAAGGTAGCGAATATAAGGCTGATAATCTGAATAAAATTTTAAAATCAAATAAAATTAAACAATCTATGAGTAATAAATCTAGCCCTTGGCAGAATGGAGCTCAAGAATCTTTTTATGGTAAATTTAAATTAGAATTAGGTCATCCTAAATGTTATGAAACAATAGGCGAGTTAATAGAGGCAATTGCAGGGCAGATTTATTATTATAACAATAAAAGAATTCATACGGCAATTAAATGCCCCCCAGCGGTTTTTTATCAACGCTGTCAAGCTGTTAATGCAAGAGAAGTTGAAAAAATAAGAGTTTAAAAATTTAAAATTACTTTCACGCGAATTAGCATGGTGGTGATTTAAAAAGAGTTTTTCTTGATTATTTTACATAAAAAGAGAAACTAGTTTCGTTGATAGATTGAAGGGTAAAGATTGTTTAAAAAATGGGGACGGTTCATCCTCATCTTTTAAATTTAATTCTTTACTGATTTTTTTAATGTCAGAAATTGAAAGATTTGCAATTCTGGCGCCAACAATATAATTCAAATTATTTGATTTTAGAAAGAATACATTATCATCAGAAATCATCGCTACATCCGCCACCACAGTCATTTCTTCGATTTTATATTTTTTCTTAATTGCAAGAATTGAGGGCATTAAAGTATGTCCTTCAAATTTATTTCCTTCAAAAACTTGATATGAGATTGGAAAGCC
>CAJBXX010000222.1 GCA_903959715.1 uncultured Alphaproteobacteria bacterium
AAGTCAATCATTTTCATTTATCGATAGAGCGATTGCGATTAGCTCGATGCAATTGCAACAAAGAAGACTTACTCAATCGGAAGATGTGGCAACTTCTCAAATTCAAGCTATCGATGAAGCTCTTGATTCAGCGATGAGTGGTGAATTTGCTTTTGGAATGCATCATTTAACTATTCTTTGCATCCAAGACACAATAAAAAAACTTGAAACTTCTCTTTCTTTGGCCTCGGTTGAATTATCAAATTCTGGAATAACGGGCGTTAGAGAAAGGATTAATCTTGAGCCGGCTTATTGGGCACAACTTCCGGGAAATAATCATTATATGGCGAGAAGGTCAACGGTTAACACTTTAAACATTGCTTCATTCGCATCATTCCATAATTATCCAAGTGGAAAAAGAGAAAAAAATCATTGGGGCGACGCGCTTACGGTTTTAAACACAACTTCGGGAACGCCATATTTTTTTAATTTTCATGTAAGAGATGTTGGGCATACTATGATAGTTGGGCCAACGGGTGCGGGTAAAACTGTTTTGTTAAATTTTCTTTGTGCTCAGGCTCAAAAATTTCGACCAAAATTATTCTTCTTCGATAAAGATCGCGGTGCCGAAATATTTGTGAGATCAATTGGCGGAGTTTATGTTACGCCAAGCGCTTCAAAATTTTCTGGATTTAATCCATTTCAACTTGAAGACACTCTTGAAAACAGAACTTTCTTAATTGAATTTACAAAATCATTGGTTGCTATAGATAATAAGCCTCTTCCAGCTCATGAGGTTGACAGAATAAATGAAGCCGTTGCAGGAAATTTTAAAATTCCAAAAGAAAAAAGAAAATTAAGAAATTTAGCTCCTTTTATGGGATTAATGGGTCCCGGAACAATTGCGGGAAGGCTTGCAAAATGGCATTCAAATGGCTCTCATGCAAAATTATTTGATAATGATATTGATTTAATTGATTTCGATTCCGCAAAAACATTTGGAATAGAAATGGCTCATATCCTGCAAGATAAAGACGCTCTAGGTCCAGTTTTACTTTATTTGTTTCACAGAATACAAAATTCTATTCGTGGAGAGCCAACCATGATAGTTCTCGATGAGGCTTGGGCATTAATAGATAATCCATTTTTTGCACCAAAAATTAAAGATTGGTTAAAAGTTTTAAGAAAGTTAAATGCCATGGTTGTGTTTGCGACTCAATCGGTTGAGGATGCTACTAAGAGTAGTATTTCTGATACTCTGGTTCAACAAACCGCCACGCAAATATTTTTGCCAAATCTTAAGGCGACATCGGTTTATAGAAATGTTTTTAGATTATCGGAAAGAGAATTTAATATTATAAGAACGACAGATCCATCTTCAAGATTTTTTTTAGTAAAACAAGATAATGACGGCGTTGTCGCCAAAATAGATTTAAGTGAAATGGAAGATTTTATTAATGTGCTTTCGGGAAGAGCTGAAACCGTAATGCTTCTCGATGAAATTATGAATGAAGTCGGAGAAAATCCTAGAGACTGGTTGCCAATTTTTAGTGAAAAAGTAAACAATATCAATTCTAATAAATAGTGGTAAAAATTCCTTTTTTTAACATTGTGAGAATTTTTTTAATCATCATTTTTGCAATGTCGTTTTTTTTACAAAAAACGGTTTACGGCTCAGAAATGGGCGGAGTTGAAAGAGTTAGAGAGTGCAAAGCAGATGGTTTCTTAGAATTTGATACAATAATTAGCAAAGGCACTGCAGTTTCCCCAAGTAAAGAAATGGATTTTGATTTATCAAATCCAACTTGCCAAGGTCTTATTTTGGCTTCTTATGCGGGAATAAAAACAACAATCACCACCATTACTTGTAATTGCGGAATTAATTGTACTCCAAGAATATCGCCATCTCCAGCTAAAGATGTCTATGAGCTTGCACAATCTGCGAAAAAAGCAATATCAGATGCCACTTGTCGCCGAGCTTTTATAGGGGTTGGAACAGTTGGAACATTGGCGAGTCTTGCGGGATATTTTGGAGTTTATGAGGTCGCTAAAAAACAATTTGAAAATGTTAGGGTTTGTGGATATGATTGGAAGGTACCAGATTCAACGAAATATACAAATTCTAAATCTGAAGGAAGTCATTCGGAAAAAGTGAAAAAAGGTAAAGGTAAAATAAATAGCATATCTAGTGCCTCATCAAGTGATAGCGAAGAAAATAAAGCTTATCGTGAATGGTTTTACGGAGGAAAGGAATTTAGTGATAATCCAAATGATGGTGAAGTTTGCGTCGATCCACGGACAAATAGTCCTCAAAAATATTATTTTCGAGGACTAAATTCGGCAAATTATTTTTGTGAAAAATATAATCCAATTTATCACGATTTATTAAAGGACAAATATAAAAAAGCTTATCGATGCTGTTTGAATAGAAGTCAAAATTATATTTGTCTTGAAAAGAAAAATGATATTGTAGAAGGTAGCACTGATCATGCGTTTTGCAAAGCTGGCAATAAATGTGTTTTTAAAAATAATACTTCTGTAGTATTTGAAGCCTATAGAAGAGATAGTTCAAGACTAATATGTGCCAAAAGTTATAGTCTTTGTCCTTATAATTTTTCAGTCGGCGGTGGAACTGTATATCCAAAATATTATAGGGACGGCAAAGGCGAGGGTAAAGATTTTAAGCCATTTGATACGACAAAACTTAGTCTATCGACTTCCACCACCACCGCTTCGGCTTCGGCTTCCACTTCGGCTTCGGCTTCCACTTCTTCTCCTTGCGGAACCAAAGACAATCCTGAAAGCGTAGTTAGAAATCCAGATTGCACAAAAAATAATAAATTTGGAAGATTGGAAAATTATTGTCAATATTATACACATTGCACCGTTGTTGCCAATAGACCTTATGTGGCAAATTTAGATTCAATAAATCCATATTATTCTAAGGCTTGCATTAATTTTGTCGGCGATTCGCAAAATGGAATCTCCAAAAATGTTGGTATGGATGGAGTTACCTATGATGGTGGTGTAGCATTTGGTCAGCAAAAAAATTTTTCAGCACCAATTGTTCAATGTTTAAAAGAAACCGTGGGCAATATTTTTACCAATACCGCCGGACATAGTAAGTGCATGGATGGAACTTTTGGTAATTCTCGAGATGAATGTAAAAATTCTTTGAATCAAGATTATTATGCTACAATAGGAAGTTTTGTTTATAAAAAAGGTAATAAAGTAAAGGAAAATTCTCTTTTCGAAACCTTACAAAAAAAGTTAAAAACCATAATAACATTAGTTTTGACGATATCTGTAACTTTTCTCGGATTTAAAATGTTGATGGGAAAATTTGATTTTGAAAATAAGAAAGAAATCATGATTTATTTAGTTAAAATCGGTTTCGTTATTTATTTTGTAAACGGCAACGCGTGGAAAGATATATTTTTTGATGGCATTTATAATGGCTCAAGTGAAATTTCTAGAATTTTATTTAAAATTAAATCTCAAGAACAAGATGGCGGAGCTTGTAATTTCGGAGCTCAATATAATTCGCAAAGTGGCGTAAAAAATGTGACATCAATTTCTTATCCAAAAGGCAAAGAATATTTAATGGTTTGGGACACTTTGGATTGCAAAATAATGCAATATTTAAACTACAGACCGGGGTTTTCATCTTCAACAATATTTTTGTTAATAATCGCGGCTTTTTTTACTGGCGGAATAGGTCTCACAATGTCATTATCAATTTTAATTATGGCATTTTGCTTGATCGCAACCGTTATAAGAGCGATGCATATTTTTATCAGTAGTGCGATCGCAATAGTTATTTATGTATTTGTCTCTCCAATCATTATTCCGTTAGTTTTGTTTGAAAAAACAAAAAATATTTTTGACACATGGTTAAGTCATTTAATGTCATTTTCTCTTTCTCCAATTGTGCTATTTGCATATTTGGCGATTTTTATAACGCTTTCCGAAGAAATTATTTTTTCAGGAGCAAAATCTTTTAAAGATGGAAATGTTGATTGTAGCGAATATTGTATTGGCATCAATGGAGAAAAAAAAGCAAAAGCAGATTGTAAAGACGGAGATGGATCTTCGGACATCATAAATCCGCTCAATGAAAGCGTTGCATGCATATTAAATTTTAATGATTTTAAAACTGATAACGGATTTGCATTGTTTGGAATAGCGCTACCTTCATTGGGGAAACTTTTAGAGCCGGGATATGCAGAGTTAAGAATAATTTTAGTATTGAAAACCGCATTATTCCTGTTTGTTTTAGCAAAATTTATGGATCAAATACCAGAAATAACTTCGGGCTTGATAGGTGAAAATATAGATGCTAAAGGGATAGATTATATAAGTGCCATGAAGAAATTTACCTCTGTGGTTCGGGGTATTCAAAAAAGAAGTGCTAGGGTTATTAAGGGTGCAGGTGAATCTATGCTTGATAAGGCAAAGAAGAATTCAGGCGATGGAGGAAAAAAAGATGGAGATAAAAGCGGAGATAATAATGGAGATTCAGTTGGAGGCGGTGGCGGTTCTGGAGATTCAGGAGGTGGGAGTGGAGCAGGCGGAAATAATGCAGATTCAGTTGGTTAATAAAGCTAAAATTCATTTAGAATCAGGAAACAATTTAATAAATTTAAATGATGTAAATAAAGTTTTAAAAAAGCTGTTGCATAATATTTTTAGATTTATAATATTTGATTTTCTAAGAATTAAAATATCATTTTATT
>CAJBXX010000223.1 GCA_903959715.1 uncultured Alphaproteobacteria bacterium
GCTTGGAACGCCATGAGTTGCCCATCTAGTATGGCCAATTCCCATGCTTGAAGTGAATTTTTTCTTTTTTAAAACAGCTTCTAATTTACTAATTTTACCTTCTTCTTTGATGATATTAAATTTCTTATCTTCATATAAAGCGAGACCGGAAGAATCGTAACCACGATATTCAAGTTTTTTTAAGCCATTGAGAATAATTTCGCTTACTTTATTTGTGCCAATTGCACCGATAATTCCACACATTTTTGATATAAATTTAAATTATAAAATTACTTTTGATCTTACGCTAAAAAGGTTTTTCAATAAAGTAAATTGTAATCTTTTGTAAAAAATAGTAATAAAATGAAAAAATATTTTTTGTTAATTTGCTTGAGAAAAAGATATTTAATCTAATAATTAAATAATATTTTAAAAAATCTTTCTAGAAAGAAAATATTGGTTTCAATAAATGCATTTTATCAAAAATTTTTCGCAATTTATTTTTTACATCGTAATTCTTCTCGCACCTTTGTGTGCTAAGGCTCAAGAACCGGAAGTTATAATTTCAAAAATCGAATTTTTGAATGAAAAAAAATTATCCATAACCTTAAATAAAATTACTGAATATAAAATATTTACACTTAACAAACCCGATCGCTTATCGATAGAAATCAAAAATGCTAAAATTTTTAACAAAGATTACGCCCCAAAAAAACCCGATTATATTTCAAAAATAACTTTTAGTAAAAACAATCAAATCTTAGTAATAACTTTATTTTTTCAAGAAAAATATTTAGTTAAAAATAATAATTTTGATAAGAAAAATAAAGTTATTTCTTGCGATTTAGAGCTAGATAGCATTCGTTCGGCACAATATTCTCAAGATGAAAAAAATAGTTTACAAAAACTTATTTTAGAAAAAAATCAAGATAAAAATATTGAAGTAAAAAAAGAAGATGAAACGAATAAATTAATTGTTAAAAAAAGCTCTAATTCAATTGTAAAATATAAAATTCGTGCCGAAAAATCAACGCTCCCGACTGAGCAAAATAAAGATTCGAGCATCAAAAAACTTTCTCAATCTTTCAAAAAACCTGTAATAATTATTGATGCTGGACATGGTGGCAAAGACCCCGGAACCATTGGAATTTATGCCCGAACCAAAGAAAAAAATATCACATTATCTTATGCCAAAGAACTCGCAAAGCATTTAATAAATGAAAAAAAATATAAAGTTTATTTAACTCGCGACGATGATTTTTTTATTCCGCTCGACAAAAGAGTTGCTAAATCGAGACGCAAAAAAGCCGATTTATTTATCTCTCTTCACGCCAATTCGATCGCCGATAAAAATATTTCGGGATTTTCGATTTACACATTGTCCGACAATTCTTCGGACAAACAAGCTGAACTCTTGGCACAAAAAGAAAATCAAGCCGATATTATTAATGGCATAGATTTTTCGGGAGCTAGCAAAGACATAATGAAAACTTTGATTGACTTATCGCAACGAGAATCAAAAAATAGCTCGGCGCGCTTTGCTAAATTTGTGATTCGAGATATAAAAAAAGCTGAAATTGAAATTTTACAAAATACTCATCGCTTTGCGGGATTCATGGTTCTAACCGCTCCCGACATGGCTTCGGTTTTAATTGAACTTGGATATTTATCAAATCGTCGCGAGGAACAAATGCTCAACAGCATTACTTACCGTAGGCTTATTGCCAAAACTTTAACCAATTCCATTAATCAATATTTTAAAAATTTTAAATAATTATGTCAAAATCAAAAAATGAAGATCAAGCCCAAAAACAACCAAGCCTATTTGGCATTCCTTCGGGCGAGACCGATGAAGAATCAAATAAAACTAGTCAATTATTTGGCATTTCCACTACCTCAATTAATAATTCAAACTCAACGCCAATTTATCTTACTCCTGCAATTACTCAAAGTCTAAATTTACTTGAATTAACTTTACAAAAAACTACTTTTGAAAAATCAGATTTTGATATTTTAAAATCAACACTAACCCTACTCCCAATGGGTGAAATTAGTCGTTTGCGATCAACAATTTCATTATCTTCTCTCGATAATTTAGCCAAAAAAGCTGATATTTATGAAAAAACCCAAACGCTCGACAATCAAAATTCAAAATCACCAATTCAAAATCAAATTAACGAGTCGCAAAAATTATTAAACCAAGAAGAAATTAATAAATTGATGGCAAATTTTCTTCAAGAAAGAAATGATTTAAATAAAAATTTAGCAGAAAAAAACAATCAATTAAACCTAGGGGAAAGAGAGCCAACAAAATCACAAAATTAAAAAATAAATTTTGTTGCAAGACACATTTCTTTTTAATAAAATAAAAAAATTTGATATAACATTAATCACTTATGAAAAAAACTTTTAGCATTCTATTTGCCAGCTTTATTTTTATCGGAGTTTTGTGCTTAAGTTTTGCGTTCATCATCTTTAAGCAATTTAGCGAAAACTTACCCGATTACGAACAATTAAAAAACTACAACCCAATGATAACCACTCGTCTCTATGCCTCAGACGGGTCTTTGATCAGTGAATTCTCCAAAGAAAAACGCATTTTTGTTCCAATCGACACCATTCCTAAAAATTTAATTAACGCTTTTTTGGCAGCCGAAGACGCTAATTTTTATAAACATTCGGGCATTGATTTATTTGCAATTTTTCGCACTTCAGTTACTAACGCTTTTGGAGTTTTAAGTGGCGAAGGCGGTATGGGCGGCGCTTCAACCATCACTCAACAAGTTGTCAAAAACTTTTTATTAACTCGCGAAAGAACTTTTCAACGCAAAATCAAAGAAGCAATTTTGGCTTATCGCATGTCAAAATCTTTTCCCAAAGAACGCATTCTCGAACTCTATTTGAACCAGATTTACCTCGGTTCTGGGGCGTATGGAGTCGCCGCCGCCGCTCAAGTTTATTTCGATAAATCAATCGATGAATTAACCCTCGAAGAGTTCGCCCTTTTGGCAACTTTACCTAAAGCACCATCGAAACTTGATCCGCGTAAAAATATTCAAAAAGCCAAAGAGCGTCGTAATTGGGTTCTCGATCGCATGATAGCCGAAAATTTTATTGAAGAAAAAGAAGGAAATTTAGCGATGGAGCAACCAATTATTTTAAAAACTCGCATCGATCAAGAACTAATTCGTGCCAGTTTTTTTTCCGACAATGTTAAAAAAGAATTAACCGAATTATATGGCTCTGATAATGTCTTTGAAAATGGCATTGTTGTAAGCACGACGCTCGATCCAAAATTACAAAATATCGGCATTAATGCTTTTGAAAAAGGCATCGAAGATTATGATAAAAAACATGGTTATCGCGGTGCTTTAAGCAAAATTGATACCATTGATAAATGGCAAGAAGTTTTACAAAAATTTGATACCAAAAAACTTTACAAAGAAACTTGGATGAAAGCCGTGGTTTTGTCAATTTCCAAAGATTTAGCTTCGATTGGCGTTGAAAATGGCGAACTCGGATCAATTGAATTTTCTTCTTTAAAATGGGCAAAAAAATATAAAACCATTAATTCACGCGGTCCGGCACCAAAAAAAATCACCGAGATTTTAGAAATTGGCGATGTAATTTTAGTTGAAAAATCTAGCAAAGAAGGCATTTACAACTTGCGACAAATTCCCGAAGTAAATGGCGCTTTTGTCGCTTTAGATCCTCACACCGGAAGGGTTTTGGCGATGTCAGGAGGATATGTTGATTTACCAAATCAATTTAATCGCGCCACTCAAGCGATGCGTCAACCCGGCTCAACCATGAAAACTTTTGGCTACATCGCGGCCCTCGAAAATGGCTTCACTCCTGCTTCGGTCGTCATGGACGAAGAAATATCTTTAAATCAAGGCATCGGTTTACCGCCATATCGCCCATCAAATTATTCGGGGGATTTTTACGGATTAACTACACTTAGAACAGGATTGGAGCAGTCGCGAAATGTTACCACGGTTCGCATGGCTGATATGGTTGGCTTAGATAAAATCGTTGATGTTGTAAAAAAATTTGGCGTCAATGAAAATCCAAAAAAGATTTATTCTTTAGTTTTAGGCTCAACCGAAACAACGGTTTTAAAACTTGCAACGGCATATGGCATAATGGTTAATGGTGGCAAAAAAATTACTCCTGCGATGATTGAAAAAATTCAAGATCGCGACGGCAAAACTATTTACAGAAGAGATAAAAGAGAATGCCGAAATTGCTTTATTAACAATTTGAATGATTATATCGAAAAAGCCCCCGAACAGCTACCAATCCCCTATCTTGACGATTCCAAAGAACAAATAACCGATTCCGCCACCGCCTACCAAATCACCTCAATGCTTCAAGGTGTTGTTGATAGAGGAACGGCGATGCGTGCTCGTTCAATTGGCAAAATTATTGGTGGCAAAACTGGCACCACAAATAATTCTTTTGACTCATGGTTTGTAGGCTTTTCACCAGATTTAGTAATGGCGGTTTATATCGGATTCGATAATCCAAAATCATTGGGAGATGAAGAAACCGGAGCTTCGGTTGCGATGCCAGTTTTTATCGATTTCATGAAAGATGCCATCAAAGACAAGCCCGCGGTGCCTTTCCGCATTCCAAATTCAATTAAACTTGTTAAGATTGACAGAACAACGGGAAGATATCCAAACCCATCGACTCCTAAAGAAAAAATATTTTTTGAAGCTTTAAAAATTGAAGATGAAATTGATGAAAATCAAGAAAATGAAATTAATGACGAAAATAATGAAAATTCAAAAACAGATTCAAAAGAAGAATCTTTAGATAATATAATTAAAGATAATCAACCGACGGGGATTTATTAATGCATTATGATTCAATCATTAACATTGCTCTTGGATTCTCGATGTTGTTGGTCTTGTTGCGTTTTTTTCACGCCAACAATTCCTATGAAAAAATTCTAAGCTTTTACTTATTATTTACACAATTTATTTTGTTATTCTTAAATATTTCCAGCCCTGAATTTAAAGAGATTTTCGACATTATAATCATTTTATTTTTGCTCAAATTAGTAGCGGTATTATTCTTATTATTTAATCGAAAAAAAATATGATAAGTTTTATTATTCTTACTTTTGTTTTTTTAACGGCCTTCTTAATTTTAATAACCACAATTTCATTTCTTCGTGCCAAAGATGTCTTTACAATGACGCATGTTGCTATGATTTTCAATTGTTATATTTTACCAATCACTTTAATCGCCATTGAAATTAAAAATTTTTCAACGATTTCCATCTTAAAAATAATAACTCTTAGTTTAATAAATATTGTTATTGTAAATATCGTTTGCCATCTCATCCTTAGAAGAGCGATGATTAATAAAATTTATCCCGACGCTGAGAATAAATAAATTTCAAACATCACTTATCATTCTTAAATCGAAAATAAACTCGTTATTGATGCTAAAATAATGAATAAGTAAATTAACGAAACCAAAGAGCAAGAGAAGCTTATAATTTCTAGATGAGAAGCTGATTTAGAGTAATTGGGCTTATGGTTTACGCCATACATCATCAAGCCGAGAATCACCAAAACCACCGAGTAGACTAAAGCAAAAAAACCGCTTTCAATAAATAAATCTGACAAAAAATATAGGCCATATAAAAAAATAATTGGTATTAAAAAATTTACCAAACTATTGATTATTTGATCGTCTTTCATTTAAAAAATAATAGAAAGTTAAAACAAAAAAGCCTCGATATTCCTAAAAATATCGAGGCTTTTGATAGATAATTGAAGTGTCTTATTATGAGCTTACATCAACTCTAAATGTAAGAGCACAAGTTTTTTTGGCACCGTTTGCAACGCGATATTCAGCTGGAGCTGAAGTTGTAAGATGTTTATTTGTGCAAGCAGTTGCATCAGCAGCAGTATTATTGATAGCTTGGACATTTCCAGAGTTAGCTTTTCCATCATCGATTTTAGAATCAATAGAAAATGCGTCTGGGGCAGAAATGATTTCGGTAGAAAGATTATCTGTAGTAGCAGCTGGAGTAGCTGAATTTACTAAATCTTTGGTAGCTACCCAAGCCTCAGTTGTTCCTGTTAAAACAACAACATTTTGTAGTGATAAATTATGATAATCGAAAGCCCAACCAGCACCTTTAATTTTAGATCCTGGAATATCAGTTACGGGAACTTTAGCATTTATTGCCGGGTTAGCAACGGTTATTGGGGTTAAAGCCAAATCAATTGCACCAATGTCTTTTAAATCAAACCAAGCGTCTAAACCTTCCGACATAGGAGTGGTAGCATCGTTCACATATTCAATTTTATTATCTCTATCGCCATCGAATGCAGAAGCGTTTCCAACTCTGACACTTGCGTCACCAGGATATTGGTCATATTGAGTAAAGAACGAGTTAACAGCTACAGCATAACCTCTAGCCTCACCCATGATCGAACGCAGTTCAGAGCTTTTAATCAAACTCGCTCCACCTGTTATACCAGCAATCAATAAACCGATAATAATTAATACAATTGACAACTCGATCAAAGAGAATGCCGATTTTTTAGAAGAAAAAGTCTTTTTCATAATTTATTCTAAGAGTTAAAGTTTAACGAAACAAAATTTCTAATTTGTTTACTTCTGCATTTCATATTGAAAACATTTTAATAACATGTCAAATATTTTTTATAAAAGTTTTTGTAATGGTTCTTTTTTAAACATACTATTAAATTTCATCAACAAATATGATTTGCAAAATTTCATAATTCACCTCTCCACCGGGAGTTTTTATCTCAACATCTTCGCCCACTTCTTTACCGATCAAAGCCCTTGCCACTGGCGAGTTAATCGATATTAATCCCTCATCAATATTCGATTCAAATTCGCTAACAATTTTATATTTTATTTTTTTTTGATTATCTAAATTCTCTAAATTAACGGTTGCACCAAATTGTATTTTATTGCTTTTAATTTTATTAATATCGACAACTTCAGCGCGAATAAATTTATCTTCGTAATCCCCAATTTGAGCTTCGATAAAACCTTGGCGATCTTTTGCCGAATGATATTCAGAATTTTCACGCAAGTCTCCGAGCTCTCGTGCCGTAGCAATTTGCTTAATAATGTTGGGACGATCTTCGTTTTTTAATTTCTCTAATTGAGCTTTTAATTTTTTATATCCTGCAATGGTAATTTGAAATTTATCCATGGTAACCTCTAAAATTTAAAAGCCTTTAAACCCTTGATTATCAAGAGTTTAAAGGATTTCTTGTTAATATTTATATTCGTTAGTTTTGAATGGTCCTTCGATTTGGACATTAATATATTCGGCTTGTTTTTTGGTAAGTTTAGTAAGTTTGGCACCAAGTTTCTCTAGGTGTAAATGTGCAACTTTTTCGTCAAGTTCTTTTGGCAAAATATAAACTTTATTTTGATATTTTTGATGATTATTCCACAACTCAATTTGTGCCATCACTTGATTAGTAAAACTCGCCGACATTACAAACGCAGAGTGCCCCGTCGCGCATCCTAAATTTAACAATCTACCTTCGGCAAGTAAAATCATTCTTTTGCCATCAGGAAAAGTGATTTGATCAACTTGCGGTTTGATGTTAGTCCATTTCAAATTTCTCAAAGCTTCGACTTGGATTTCATTATCGAAATGACCAATATTGCCAACGATTGCACAATCTTTCATTTGACGCATATGCTCGATAGTAATAATATCAACATTGCCCGTGGTTGTTACAAAAATATCAGCTTGAGAAACCACATCTTCAATTGGCAAAACTTGATAACCATTCATCGAGGCTTGCAACGCACAAATTGGATCAATCTCGGTTACGACAACTCTCGCACCTTGGCTTTTAAAGGCCTCAGCACAGCCTTTTCCAACATTTCCAAAACCACAAATTACCGCCATTTTGCCAGCAATCATAACATCGGTGGCGCGTTTAATGCCATCAATTACACTTTCTTTGCAACCATAAAGATTATCAAATTTTGATTTAGTAACGGCATCATTAACATTGATGGCGGGGATTTTTAATTTACCCTCTTTTTCCATTTGGTAAAGTCGTGCGACACCTGTTGTAGTCTCTTCCGAAACGCCTTTAATGTTTTTTAAAACTTCAGGATATTCTTGGTGAATCATTTTAGTTAAATCGCCACCATCATCGAGAATCATATTCGGCACCCAGCCCGCTTTGCCAACAATAGTTTGACGGATGCACCAATCATATTCTTCTTCGCTTTCACCCTTCCACGCAAAAACAGGAATACCGACTTCCGCAATTGCCGAAGCGGCTTGGTCAACGGTTGAAAAAATATTACACGAACTCCAGCGCACCTCTGCACCTAGATGCACCAAGGTTTCAATTAAAACCGCCGTTTCGATTGTCATATGAAGACAACCAACAATTTTAGCGCCATTTAACGGCTTTGAATTGCCATATTCTTTACGCAAAGACATCAATCCCGGCATTTCATTTTCGGCAAGAGTAATTTCTTTTCTACCCCATTCGGCAAGATTTATATCTTTAACTTTATAATCGAAAAATTTCATAAATTTTTAATAGTTAATTGGTTGAATTATCAAGAGCCACAACAATGGAAGCACAAAAACATATCCGATTGAAATAACATTTTTTTTGCTAAAAACTTTAAAAAAAGATAATAACAACAAAATGAACATCACTTCAAAAAAATAATATAAAAAAGATTGATAATCTAAGGCGACCGAGGCAATTAAAATGAATTTTATATAATCGAGAAATTGACTTTCATTACTAAAAACATAGTTAATTTTTTGATAAATTAATTTATAAAAAATTGCAGAAAAAA